>DASZYK010000491.1:0-6485 GCA_035545455.1 Steroidobacteraceae bacterium | reverse complement strand
TCACCGTTTCGGGGCTTGCGCAGGTGCCGGCGGTGTATGCCGCGACCGTGAAGGACTGTCTCATCCAGATGCTGCGCAATTCCGCGGTCCACGGCATCGAGCCCCCGGAGGCCCGCCGCGCCATGGCGAAGGCGGATGTCGGCGCGGTGCGCGTCGAGTTCAGCCGGGCGGGCGAAGGGTTCGAGCTGGTGTTCGAGGACGACGGCGCCGGCATATCGCCGCAGATGCTGAAGGATGCGGCAGTGCGCAAGAACATCATCACCGCGGATGAAGCGGCTTCGATGGACACCCGCGCGGCCATGGCCCTGATCTTCCGCCCGGGCTTCTCGACCCAGGAAGAAGTCACGATGGATGCCGGAAGAGGCGTCGGCATGGACGTAGTGGCACGCACCGTGTACGGGCTCGGCGGCAAGATCGGGGTGAGCACGAACCCGGGCCGCTTCACGCGTTTCAAGATCGTGCTGCCCGCCGCCGAAGCGGCGAGCACCGCGGTGGCCTGAGACAGAGAAGGGAGAGCGCGGATGAGCGGGAGCCAAGGCAACGGGGCGGGCGGCAGACGGTCGCTCAAGCTCCTGATCGTGGACGACTCGAACATCATGCGGCGCCGGATCGAGCGCTCGCAGCAGTTCGAGGAGCTCGAGGTGGTCGGGACGGCCGGCAACGGGGTCGAGGCGCTCGAGATGTTCCACAAGACCGATCCGGACATGGTCACGATGGATCTGACGATGCCGCAGATGGATGGCATCGAGTGCATCTCGAAGCTCGTGCAGCTGAAGCCGGCGGTGCGTATCCTGGTGATCTCGGCGCTGGCGGACAAGGCGACCGCCGTGGAGGCCATGGAGCGCGGGGCGAACGGCTTTCTCAACAAGCCGTTCACCGACCGGCAGCTGAACGAGGCGATCGCGGAATTGATGACCTGAAGGCGAGGCGGAGAGCGGCCAGATGTTGCGGGAAGAGGAGCTGAAGACCTTCGTCGAGGGGACGACGAACTACTTCGAGGTGGCGGCACAGCAGCCGGCCACCATCGGCTCGCCTTACCTCATGGAGGGAGCGCCCGCGGTCCACGACTACACGGGCGTCATCAGCATCTCGGGCAAGCGCGAGGGAGTGGTCTACTTCACCGCCCCCCGGGCGATGCTGACGGTGCTCCTGATGAAGATGCAGGAGAACGACTTCAGCCACGAGACCATGCGGGACCTGGTGGGCGAGGTGGCCAACACGATCTCCGGCAATGCACGGCGGGATTTCGGCCGCGACTTCGTCATCTCGGTGCCGAGCGTGCTCGCCGGCGAGAAGCCCGCGATCACGCCGAAGCCCGGGCAGCGCTCGTTCATCATCCCGATCAACTGGCGCAGCCATTCGGCGAAGCTGGTCGTCTCGCTGACCTGAGCGCCGGAGCCGTCCGGTCGCATCGGCAGGGCCGCCAGGCCTATAATTCGCAAGCGCCTCGATCAACGTCGCCGCCTGTCTCAAGTCCTTCTCCGCCTTGCTCGTATCCCACAAGGCCCCGGATCGTGGGAAAGGATAGGAATCGCTTCCGCGCCATTCAGCCCTCATCCGTCCGCAGCCGATAGCCCAATCCGGCCTCGGTCACCAGGTAGCGGGGCGTGTGGGGATCGGGCTCGAGCTTGCCGCGCAGGTTCCTGATGCAGACCCGCAGGCTCCGGGAGTCGCCCTGCCGATCCGGCCCCCAGACCTCGCGAATCAGCTGGTTCTGCATCACGATCGAGCCCAGGTGCCGGGCGAGGCACTCGATCACGCGGTATTCGAGCGGCGTCAAATGGAGCTCCGCCGCTGGGCCGCGGGCCTCGCGCCTGGCGAGATCGAGCCGGACTTCGCCGAGAATCAGCGGTCCGGTCTTCTCCGCGCCCCGCACGCTGCGGCGCAACGCCGCGCGCACCCGGGCGAGCAGCTCCGGGGCGCTGAAAGGCTTGGTGACGTAGTCGTCGGCGCCGGCATCGAGCGCGTTTATCTTCTGATCCTCCATCGTGCGCGCCGAGAGAACGACGATCGGGACGGGCGACCAGGCGCGCACTCTGCGGATCACCGCCAGGCCATCGCCATCCGGCAGGCCGAGGTCGATGAGCAACAGGTCCGGCTTGTGACTGCGGGTCTCGATCTCGGCGCGCAGCGCGGTATCGGCTTCGATCACGCGATACCCGTCCGCCTCCAACAGCACCTTGAGCACGTTGCGGATGGCGGGCTCGTCCTCGATCACGAGGACCTGATGCATCGCCTCGGTCACGCGGCGGGCTCCTTCGCCGGCAGCGTGACCTCGAACCGCGCTCCCTTGCCGTGGCGGCTCCGGGCCTCGATCTCGCCACCATGGGCGCGCGCGATCGCGCGGCAGATCGTGAGCCCCAGGCCGGCTCCGACCACGGCGCCTTCCTCGTTGCCGCGCTGGAACTTGTCGAAGAGCTTCGCGGGATCGCCGGACGGGAATCCGGGACCCTCGTCCTCCACGACGACGCGCACGAAATCCCCGTCCTGCGTCGCGGAAAGCCAGAAGCGGGTGCCGGAGGGAGTGTACTTGGCGATGTTGTCGAACAGATTGCCGAAGAGCTGCACGACCAGCCCGGCATCGGCGTAAACCGGCGGCAAATCGGCGGGCAGGCGCAGCTCCACCGGATGATCGCGCAGCCGCTCCTTCAGCCGCTCGAGCGCCGCGCCGGCCAGGTCCTCGAGCGTCTGCCAGTCCCGCCGCAGCACCACCTGACCGGACTGGAACCGCATCAGGTCGAGCACATTGGAAACGAGATCCGACATCTCGCGCGCCTTGACCTCGATCGAGCGGGCGAGCTCGGCCTTGCTCGCCTCCGTGAGCGTTGCGCCGCGCTCGGCGAGCGTGCTTGCGGCGCCCGCCATTGCCGCCAGAGGCGTGCGCAGGTCGTGCGAGATCGACGCGAGCAGTGTGTTGCGCAGGCTCTCCCGCTCCACGGCGAGACTGGAGGCTTCCGCGACTTCGGCGAGACGCGCGCGCTCGAGCGCGAGCCCGACCTGGCTCGCGAAGGTGTCGAGGAGGTGACTCTGCTCCGGCAGCAGCACGCGCCGCGGATTGTGAGGCAGGACGGCGAGCACGCCGGCAGTCCTGCGCTCATCGCCGAGCGGGACATAGAGCGCCGGAGCCGCCGACAGCGTATCGGAGCCGAGCCCTGCGCGCCGGCCATGGTCGGCGACCCACTGGGCGACGGCGAGGTCGGCGCGTCGGAAGGCATTCTCCGGCGCCGCCGCACGCGGATATCGCAGCCTGCCGCTGGCGTCGGGAAGGAGAACCACCGCCTTGCACTGGAACACCTCCGCCACGTGGCGGACCGCGACGCTCGCCATGGCCTCGATCCCGCGCGTCACCGCGAGCTCACGGCTCATCGCGTACAGCATGGCAGTGCGGCGCTCGCGAGCACCCGCCACCCGGGTCTGCTGCCGGACGTTCGCCGTCAGGGTCGCGATCACCAGCGCGATGGTCAACATGGCCGCGAAGGTGACCACATACTGCGCGTCCGACACGGCAAACGTGAAACGAGGCGGCACGCAGAAGAAATCGAATGATGCGACGTTGAGTATGGCCGTCAGGGCGGAGGGCCCCCGCCCGAGCCGCAGCCCGGCCAGGGTGACGCCGAGCAGATAGACCATGGCCAGGTTGGAGAGCTCGAAATGCGGATACATGACGAGCGTCAGCAGCGTGCAGGCCGTGCTCAGGCCCACCGCCCAGCCGTAGCGGTCCCAGTGGACCGCTCCCTGAGAGTTGGGCGACTGCGGGGCGCCCGCCGGATTCGGCCGCTCTGGCATGGCACCCTCGGCGGGCGCAATGATCACTACGTCGAAGCCGCTGGTCTGGTGGAGGAGCTGGGTTGCCGTCGACGGGCGCAGCCAGGCCCGCCAGCCGCGGCGCTTGGGCGCACCCACGATGACGCGCGTAGCGCGGCGCGTCTGCGCGTATTCCAGAACAGCGGTGGCTGCGGACGGGCCGTCCAGGGTCACGGTCTCCGCGCCGAGCGACTCCGCGAGGCGCAACACGGCGATCCGTCGATTCCGGTCGGCTTCCGAGAGTCTGAGCAGCGCCAGCGTCTCGACATACACGACCGTCCACTGGGCATCGAGCGCATCCGCCATCCGCTTGCCCGCGCGCACCAGCTGCTCCGCCTGGGCGTCGGGTCCCACGGCGACGAGAATCCGGTCACCGGCGATGCGCGCCCGCGCCCTCTCCGGCTGGAGCGCGCGCGCGGCGGCCTCCACCCGGTCCGCGACCCGGCGCAGGGCGATCTCCCGCAGCGCCATGAGATTCTGCTTGCGGAAGAAGCGCTCGACCGCGGTGGCCACCTCGTCGGCGATGTAGACCTTGCCGGCGTGGAGCCGTGCGATGAGGTCGTCAGGTGGCAGGTCGATCAGCTCGATGTCGTCGGCTTCGTCGAACACCTTGTCGGGCAGGGTCTCGCGCTGTCTCACGCCGGTGGTCTGGAAGACCAGATCGTTCAGGCTCTCGAGATGTTGGACGTTGACCGTCGTCCAGACGCTGATACCGGCCGCGAGCAGCTCCTCGATGTCCTGCCAGCGCTTCGGGTGCCGCGGCGCCGGCTCGCCGCCGGTCAGATTGGAGTGGGCGAGCTCGTCCACCAGGAGAATGGCAGGACGCCTGGCGAGAGCGGCGTCGAGGTCGAGCTCCTGCCGAACGATGCCGCGGTAGGCGACCGGCAGCGGCGGCAGCCGCTCGAGACCCTCGGCGAGCCGCTCCGTCTCGATGCGGCCGTGCGGCTCGAGGTAACCGATCACGACGTCGGTGCCTGACGACCTGGCGGCGCATGCCGCCTCCAACATGGAATAGGTCTTGCCGACGCCGGCGGAGGAGCCGAAGAAGATCCGCAGCCGGCCGCGGCTGGCGCGCGCCTCCTCGGCCTTCACCTGCGCGAGCAGCTGATCCGGGTCGGGCCGCGTCTCGGCCATGGAGCTCGTAGTCATGCGCTTCGCGCAGGCCTCAACGGGCTTCGCCGTTGGCGAAACCCGCCTGTGTAGCGGCGCGCCGGGCGCGCCATGGAAAGCAGACTCACTGGTTGTCGAGGGCGAGGTTCAGCTCCAGCACATCGACCCGCGGCTCGCCGATCACGCCGAGCCACGGGCGCCTGGCATGGGCGGCGATCAGAGCGCGCACCTGATGCCGGCTCAGGCGCCTGGCGCGGGCGATGCGGTCCGCCTGATAGTACGCCGCCGCGAGGCTGATGTCGGGATCGAGACCACTCGCGGACGCCGTGACAAGATCCACCGGGATCGGGGCGTGGTTGTCGGGGTCGGCGGCGCGCAGTGCGGCGATACGTGCCTCGACCGCGTCGATGAGCGCGGGGTTGAGGGGACCCAGGGCGGACCCGCCGGAAGAGAGGCCATTGTCGGGTTGCGGACTCGTGGCGGAGGGGCGGCTCCAGAAGTATCCGGGGTTGCTGAAGGGCTGGCCGATGAGCCGCGATCCCACGGCCTTGCCGTCCTTCACGATGATGCTCCCGGCCGCCTGACTGGGGAACAGGACCTCGGCCACGCCGGTGACGACGAGGGGGTAGGCGACGCCGAGGACGATCGTCATGAGAATGAGCAGAGTGACGGCGGAGCGCAGTACGGAGCTGCCCGGTCCTTCCCGGGTCTCGCTGCTGCCGTCGCGGGGGCCGGGCTTGGGCACCCCATGACTCGCTTCCGAGGATCTGGTCATGGTGTCCTCCTCAAACCAGGTGCGCAGCCCTGAGCAGCACGTCGATGACCTTGATCCCGGCGAACGGAACCAGAAGGCCGCCCAGGCCATAAACGAGCATGTTGCGACGCAGCAGCACGGCGGCGCCGAGCGGCCGGTAGCGGACGCCCTTGAGGGCGAGCGGGATCAGGACGACGATGATGAGCGCATTGAAGATCACGGCGGACAGGATGGCCGAATATGGACTCGCGAGTCCCATTACGTTCAACGCGTCGAGCTGCGGATAAGTGGTGGCGAAAGCCGCCGGAATGATCGCGAAATACTTGGCGACGTCATTGGCGATGCTGAAGGTGGTGAGTGACCCGCGCGTCATCAGCATCTGCTTGCCCGTCTCCACGACCTCGATGAGCTTGGTCGGATTCGAATCGAGATCGACCATGTTGCCGGCCTCCTTTGCCGCCTGAGTGCCGGTGTTCATCGCCACCGCCACGTCCGCCTGCGCAAGGGCCGGCGCGTCGTTGGTGCCGTCACCCGTCATCGCCACGAGTTTGCCCTCTCCCTGGTGATTGCGGATCAGCCTGAGCTTGGCTTCCGGCGTCGCCTCGGCGAGGAAATCGTCGACCCCGGCCTCGGCGGCGATCGCGGCCGCAGTGAGCGGATTATCGCCGGTGATCATGATGGTCTTGATCCCCATCCGGCGCAGCTCGCCGAAGCGCTCCCTGATGCCGCCCTTGACCATGTCCTTGAGCTCGATCACGCCGAGGACGCGCGGACCGTCGCTGACCAGGAGCGGCGTGCTGCCGCGGCGGGCCACCTC
>DASZYK010000490.1:0-16395 GCA_035545455.1 Steroidobacteraceae bacterium | reverse complement strand
CAATCTCGACGCCTCCGTGCAATACAACCTGACGCGGCAGTTCAGGATTACGCTCGAGGGCACCAATCTCACCGACCAGTACGAGAGCGAGTTCGACGATACCTCGCGGGACCTCGTGTACTATTACCACCACACCGGAAGGGAGATTCTTTTCGGGGTGCGATACCAGTATTGACGCGCCGGGCGGCGCGTCGCCGGAGGCTTCGGTGCGGGTGCAGGTACTTCAGGCTACGCATCCCGACATGATCGTCGGGCTGGATTCCGCGGCGCTGCGGCGGCATTACCTGGCCGCAGGCCTGTTCGTGGCGGGGGATATTCGGCTCTGCTACAGCCACGTCGAGCGGCTGATCGTCGGCGGCGCCCAGCCCGGGGGCGAGGCGCTGCGGCTCGAGGCCGTGCGCGAGGCCGGCTCCTCGCCGTTTCTCGCGCGGCGCGAGCTCGGCGTGATCAACATCGGCGGCCCGGGACGCGTGACCGTCGATGGCCGGGAGTACGGCCTGAAGCCCCGGGATGGCCTCTATGTCGGCAAGGAGACCGCCAGCGTGGTCTTCGAATCGGCCGACCCGGCTGCTCCCGCCCGGTTCTATCTGGTGAGCGCGCCCGCGCATGCGCGCTTCGAGACGGTGAAGATCGCGATCGATGAGGCCAAGCCGACCAGGATGGGTGCGCTCGAGACCTCCAACCAGCGCACGATCTACCAGTACATCCACCCGGATGTCTGCCGCTCCGCGCAGCTGCTCATGGGGCTCACCGCGCTCGAGCCGGGCAGTGTCTGGAACACCATGCCCTGCCACCTGCACGACCGGCGCTCCGAGGTGTATTTCTATTTCGACCTGCAGCCGCAGGAGCGCGTGTTTCATTTCATGGGCGAGCCCGCCGAGACCCGTCACATCGTGGTCGCCAACGAAGAGGCGGTGATCTCGCCCCCCTGGTCCATCCACATGGGTGCGGGCACCGGCCGGTACACGTTCATCTGGGCGATGGCGGGAGACAATCAGGACTACCGCGACATGGACGCCGTGGCGACCGCGACACTGCGGTGAGCGATGTGGCCGAGCTCTTCTCCCTGGCCGGCCGAGTCGCCGTCGTCACGGGAGCCAACTCCGGAATAGGCCAGGCGATCGCAGTCGCGCTTGCGGCGGCGGGCGCCGACATCGCGGCCGTCGGCCGCAGCGCGAGCGAGGAGACGGGCGGCAGAGTGCAGGCCGCGGGACGCCGATTCCTCGCAGTCGAGGCCGATCTGGGCTCGACAGCGGTCTGCGGACGGATCGTGGATGAGGTGTGCCGCGGCCTGGGAGGCGTCGACATCCTGGTCAACAATGCCGGGACGATACGCCGGCGGGAGGCGCTCGATTTCTCCGAAGCCGACTGGGACGCCGTCATGGACGTCAATCTGAAGACCTCGTTCTTCCTCTCCCAGGCCGCGGCGCGTCACATGATCCCGCGCGGCGGCGGCAAGATCATCAATATCGCCTCGATGCTCTCCTTCCAGGGCGGCGTGCGCGTCGCCTCCTACACGGCGAGCAAGAGCGGTCTGGCCGGCATCACCCGCCTGCTGGCGAACGAATGGGCAGCCAGGGGCATCAACGTCAATGCCATCGCCCCCGGATACGTCGCGACCCGCAACACCGAGCCCTTGCGCCGGGACGAGGCGCGCAACCGCGAGATCCTGAGCCGCATCCCCGCCGGGCGCTGGGGAGTGCCGGGAGATCTGGGCGGCGCCGCCGTGTTTCTCGCCTCCCGCGCCGCGGATTACGTCCACGGTGCGATCATCCCGGTGGATGGAGGTTGGTTGGCGCGTTGAGCAGCGGCCGCTGTCGGCGGCGCGCGTGGCCTCAGGTTCCCTGCTGGATATACGGCACTTGCGCGAACAGGCGCCGCTCGGCGCCGCGAGGATCATCGACGAGCCGCGGCTGATCATCGAGCAACATCGTCTGGCGCCGCGCAACCCCGTAGCGCTCCCACGAGGGCAGCCCCCGCGCGTTGGGATCACCGGTGCGGGCGAAGGCGATGAATGCGTCACTCATCGTCGTCGACATTCTGCGCGACCGCTCGCTGGCTCCGATACGTGTGCCCTCGAGGTCCACCGGCGCGTCCAGGTTGCCGAACACGAGGGGAATGTCGAGTCCATGCGGCGCGCCCCACCGTCCGCCGTCCTGGGGCGATCGCCAGTCGAGCTGATAGACGAAAGCCGGAGAGCCCTGGGCGGCGCGCAGCTCCGACTCGATGATGGACGGGCGCCAGGATCGGCTGGCGGTCGTGGCAGCGAAGAAAACGTCGCTCGCCGACGCGTGCGGATACAGGCGACGGTACTCGGCGATGACATGCTCCGGCAGGATGTCCGCGCGCATATCCCTGGCCAGCGCGCCCGGCAGTTGCTCCCAGGTGAGGTGGAACGCGCCGGGATCCGAGCCGCCGATGAGATTGCGCGTCTCGTCGTGAGTGTTGCCGATCAGCATCGGCACTGTTGCCGATTGCCGGGGCGCGTCCGGATAGAAGGGGTGTCGCCGCAGAGCGCGCTCGTCCAGCACCGGTCCGAAATAGATACCCCCGTGCCCTATGACCGGGTCGACCGCCTGCAGCGCCTCGACCAGACGTCCGGCCGAAACGTCCCTGAGGCGTGCCGCCTGCGCGTCCGGAATCCTCAGCGCCCGCAGAAATGCCTGCGTGCGCCGCGTCGCATGGAGCGGCCCGGAGGCGGTAATCTGCTCGCCGCTCAGGGTCGCGGCGCGGTGAAAGAGGCCCTGCGCCGCGGGCATGGCCATCAGCGTCGCGATCTTCGCGCCGCCGCCTGACTGCCCGAAGACCATCACCCGGCCCGGGTCGCCCCCGAACTCCGCGATGTTCTCGCGGACCCAGCGCAGCGCCAGCAGCAGGTCCAGCATGCCCACGTTGCCGGAGTCGGCGTACTCCGGCCCGGCGAGCCGGCCGAGGTAGAGATATCCGAAGGCATTCAAGCGATGGTTCACGGTGACCACCACGACGTCTCCGCGGCGGCAGAGCCGGCCTCCGTCGTACAGCGGACTCGACCCGGAGCCTTCGTCGAACGCGCCACCGTGGATGTAGAAGAGCACGGGTCTCGCGCCGCCATCGCGCAGCGCGGGCGTCCAGACGTTGAGAAAGAGACAGTCCTCGCTCACCGGCTCCCGCGCCGGGCCGCGCTGTGGGCAGCTCGGTCCGTCATTCATGGCATCCCGAACCGCTTCCCAGGGCGCGGGCGGAAGGGGTGGCAGAAAACGGCGTGTCGCCGTGTCGGCCCCATAACGCACTCCCTTGAAGACATGGACGCCCTGGTGCAGCGTCCCCCGAACCCGGCCCGCACCGGTGCGCGCAACGGCGGACCGCGAGCCGCCCGCAGCGAAGGCCGGCGGCAGGATCAGACCCGCCGCTGCGGCACCGGCGCAGGCGCTCGAGCGGCGCAGAAACTCCCGCCGGGGCAGGCCGGTTCGGTCGCTGTCCGCCATCGTATGCTCCCGGTTCCTGAGACCGCGCGCCGCGAGGCGCCCGGAGCCCATCATAGCGGCCCGTTGCGCTCTCTGCTACCGGTGTCACCCCGGGAGCGCGCGAGCCTCCGGCCGGCGGCCTGCCGTGCATCCAACACCGTCACCCGATGGGGGCGGCCGAGATCCGTCTCACGGACGGCCGCGCCGTCTCACTGCGAGCCGTCCTTCTCCATCATCCGCTTGAACGCGGGCCGGCTGGTGATCCTCTGGGTATAGTCCTTGAAGACCGGTGTCTCGCTCATCAGCTTGAACATCATCATGAAGTTGATCGTGCCGCCGATCGCGATGTCCGCGGCGGAGAACTCATCGCCCAGGAGGTATTTGCGGCCGGAGAGAGCCGCGTTCAGCACCTCCTCGACCTCCGCCGCCTCGGCCCAACCCATCGCGCCCGGCACATGCTTGACCTCGAGCCGCCGCATCATCATCGCGGGCTCGAGGACGCCCGGCCGATAGGCCAGCCAGGAGAGGTATTCGCCGCGCTTCGGATCGCCCACGCGCGGGCCGAGCTTCGCCTCGGGGAAGAGATCGGTCAGATAGAGGGTAATGGCCGCAATCTCGAACACGCGATGCCCGTCATGCAGCAGACAGGGCACCTTGCCGTGCGGGTGAGGATTGGCGGCGTCGCGCGCTCCGGTGCCGTCGCTGCGGCGGATATCGACCACTTTCGTCTCGTAGGGAACACGCAGCTCCTCGAGCAGCCACACGATGCTGCCGGAGCGGGACCTCGGGGCGTGAAACAGCGTCAGCATGACAGCTTCCTCCTGCGTCGATGAATCATCGTAGCCCACCCGCCGCGGGGCGGCTACGGCGCTGAACGGCGCGGTCCACGCAGCCGCGCGCCCGCGCGACCTGCCATTCCTTGCCGATACCCGGAACGCGGTGGAGCGCGGGAGCCGGACTTTCCGCGCCGGCCCGAACCGTCTATTCTCGCCACATGAATGGTAGCGCTCTCAATCCGGCGTGAAAATCATCGCGAGCGCGCAACTCAAAGAGGCACCGCATGAAGACCGAGTTATCCCGCTTCGCAGCCGGCCTGATCGGACTCTCGCTGGCAGGAGGTACTCTGCCCGGCGCAGCCGCTGCGGCGGCCACCCCGCGCCTCGGCGGATCCACGGCCACCGTCGCGGCCGATCAACGCGGCGCCGCCTACAAAGCCGCCGTACCGGCATTGTGGAACCCGGCGCTTCCGGTGCGCACGCGCGTCCGCGCGCTCATCTCCAAAATGACTCTCGAGGAGAAGGCCGGTCAGCTGGGCAACGCGGCACCGGCGATCCCGCGCCTCGGGGTCCCGGAATACAACTGGTGGAACGAGGGGCTGCACGGAGTCGCCCGAGCCGGGATCGCAACCGTATTCCCGCAGGCGATCGGCATGGCGGCCACGTGGGACACACCACTGATGCACCGGACGGCGGACATCATCAGCACCGAGTTTCGAGCGAAGTATGCCGCTACCGTGCATCCCGACGGCGGCTCGGCCTGGTATCAGGGTCTCACGATCTGGTCGCCGAACATCAACATTTTCCGCGATCCGCGCTGGGGGCGCGGCCAGGAGACCTACGGCGAGGATCCGTATCTCACCTCACGCCTGGGCGTCGCCTTCATCACGGGCCTGCAGGGCGATGATTCCGGGCATCTGAAGACCATCGCGACGTCCAAGCACTTCGCGGTCCACAGCGGGCCCGAGTCGACCCGCCACGAGGCCGACATCCATGTGTCGCGGCACGACCTCGAAGACACCTACCTGCCCGCCTTTCGCGCGACGGTGACGGAGGGCAAAGTGCAGTCCGTCATGTGCGCGTACAACGCCGTCGACGGACAGCCGGCCTGCGCGAATCCGCTGCTGCTCGAGCAGCATCTGCGCAAGGATTGGGGCTTCAAGGGCTACGTGGTCTCGGACTGTGGCGCCGCCGCCGACATCTACCTGCCGCCCGGCGAAGGCCATCATTATGCGCCCGATCCCGAGAAGGCCATGGCCGAGGCCTTCGAAGCCGGGATGGACCTGATCTGCGGCGACTACCGTAACAACATGAACACGGAGCAGGCTCCCATCATCAAGGCCGTGCGCGACGGCTTGCTGCCGGAGGCCGTCGTGGATCGGGCGCTCGAGCGCCTGTTCACGGCGCGCATCGAGCTCGGAATGTTCGATCCGCCCCGCAAGAGCCCCTACGCGAAGATTCCGGCGGCTGACAATGACACGCCCGCTCACCGCGAGGCCGCCCTTCGCATGGCGGAGGAGTCGCTGGTGCTGCTCAAGAACAGCGGCAATCTGCTGCCTCTCGCGCACGCTCCCGCGCACATCGCGGTCATCGGACCGAACGCCGACAGCCTCGATGCGCTGCTCGGCAACTACAACGGGACGCCCTCGCATCCCGTCACGATCCTCGCGGGCATTCGCCGGCGCTTCCCGCGCTCGCAGGTGACCTACGTGGAAGGCACGGGGCTCCTCGGGCCCGTGACGCCGGCCTCGCGCGCAAATTCAGCCGCGGCAGCCCTCGCCGCCGCCAGGCAGGCCGATCTCGTCGTGTTAGTCGCGGGCCTGTCGCCGCGGATCGAAGGCGAAGAGATGAAGATCCACGCGCAGGGCTTCTCCGGCGGTGATCGCACGAGCCTCGACCTGCCCGGACCGCAGAGCAGTCTCCTGAAGCGTGTGCAGGCGCTCGGCAAGCCGGTCGTCCTCGTGCTGATGAATGGCGGCGCGCTCGGGATCAACTGGGCCGATCGGCACATCCCGGCCATCGTCGAGGCCTGGTATCCGGGCGAGGAAGGCGGCTCGGCGGTCGCCGCGCTGCTGGCCGGAGACTTCAGTCCGGCCGGGCGCCTTCCCGTCACGTTCTACAGGTCCGTCGATCAGCTGCCGGCGTTCGATGACTATTCCATGAGCAATCGGACGTATCGGTACTTCAAGGGCGAGGTGCTCTATCCTTTCGGCTATGGGCTGAGCTACACGAGCTTCAAATATGCGCATGCGCGCGTCAGCAAGCGGAGCATCTCGCCGTCCGACGCCGTCACGGTCTCGGTCGATGTGACCAACAGCGGCGGCCGCGCGGGCGATGAGGTCGTCGAGCTCTACCTGACGCATGAGGGCGTAGCCGGAGCGCCGCAGCGCGCCTTGAAGGGCTTTCAGCGCATTCGTCTCGCGCCGGGCGAGGTGCGGCACGTCGAGTTCACACTGCGCGCCAGGGACCTCGCGGTCGTGGATGAGTCCGGAAAGCACCGGATCGTGCCGGGCGTGGTCGCTGTCTGGGTCGGAGGGGGCCAACCGGTAAGCCGCCCGGGAACGCAGCCGGCAGCGGGCCTCGAGACGCGCTTCTCCGTGAACGGCTCGAGACTGCTGCCCGATTGAGCCGGTGACCGAGTTCGTCACCTTCACGGCCCGAGGAGAGCTTCGACAGGTTGCCGGGTGTTGGCCATCTGGCGAAGGTGATCGCCGCAGTACGGCATGGATCACTCAGCACGCCTCCCGAGGCACCGCAGCCATGGCGCCCCCCGCTCCTGATCGGGCAGACTAGCGTGCAGATCCTGACTCCATCGGGAGAGCCAATCTGATGACGATGCGCTGGACTCGTAAGGTCATGGCCCTGTCGGCCGTGCTCGTGTTCCTCGCTCCACAGGCGAAGGGCGCCGCGGCGCAGTCCCCCGCGTCGCCTCCCACGCAGATCGTGGTGGACGGCAACGCCCCAGCGCATCCCTTTCCCCATTTCTGGGAGCGGATGTTCGGCTCGGGACGTGCCAGCCTGTCGCTGCGTGCCGGCTACCGCCGCGACATGCGCGAGGTCAGGAAGGCGACCGGCTTCGGGTTCGTGCGGTTCCACGGCATTCTGGATCGCGACGTCGGCGTCTACACCGTCGATTCACGAGGCAGGCCGGACTACAACTTCACCTACGTCGATCAGATTTACGACGGGCTGCTGCGCCAGGGCGTACGCCCGTTCGTCGAGCTGAGCTTCATGCCGCCGGAGATGGCTTCACGCCGGCAGGGCATGGGATTCTGGTACGACCCGATCGTCGCGCCGCCGAAGGACTGGACGCAGTGGAGCGAGCTGATCCGGCATTTCGCGCAGCATCTCGTGGCGCGGTACGGGATGGACGAGGTCTCGCAGTGGTACTTCGAGGTCTGGAACGAGCCGAACGGCACCTTCTGGGGCGGCGACCCGCGGGAGGCGACCTACCTGCGGCTGTATGACCTGACGGCCCGCGCCTTGAAGAGCGTCAGCCCGCGCCTGCGGGTCGGCGGCCCGGCCACGGCGCAGGCCGCCTGGGTGCCGGACTTCATCCGATATTGTGCGACGCATGATGTTCCTGTGGATTTCGTCACGACCCACGTCTACGGCGACGACAGCGCCGAGAACGTCTTCGGCACGCACGGGAAGATATCCCGGCGGGACATGGTCATCCGCGCGGTGCAGAAGGTCCATCGGGAGGTGAAGGCATCGCCGATGCCGGGGCTTCCCATCATCTTCAGCGAGTTCAACGCCACCTATACCGGAACGGAAGGCGACGTCACCGACTCGCCCTACATCGGACCGTGGCTCGCCAACACCATCCGGGCGTGCGACGGGCTGGTGGACTCGATGTCCTACTGGACCTTCTCGGACGTGTTCGAGGAGGGCGGTGTGGCGAAGAGCCCGTTTCACGGCGGCTTCGGACTGATCGCGGCGGGCGGCATTCCGAAGGCGTCGTTCAACGATTTCAAATTGCTGCATCTGCTCGGCAACGAGCGGCTGGCGGATTCCTCCGCGTCCGCGCTGGTCACGCGCCGCCCAGATGGCACGCTGGCCATCGCTGTCTGGAACTACGCGCCCCCGGGACCGGGCGGAGCAACCCGAGCTTACGAGCTCGCATTCCGCAATGTATCGGGCGCGCATCGCGCCTACGTCTGGCTGGTCGATCGCGATCACGGCTCCGCGCTCACGGCCTGGAAGGCGATGGGTGAGCCGAGGTTCCCGACGTTCGAGCAGCATCGCACTCTGCTGCAGGCCGCTCAGTTGGAAGCGCCGCGGATCGCGACGTTGGCGCCCGCCAACCCGCGGCTGACGTTGCGCCTGCGTCCGCACGCGCTCGCTCTGGTGGAGCTCGAGCATTGACGGCGTCCCGCAGGTCAATTCGTTTCGAGGTTCACGTTCAGCCGCGCGCCTCCAGGACCGAGATTGCCGGTCTGCACGGCGGAGCGCTGAAAGTCAGGGTCGCCGCGCCGCCGGTCGACGCCGCAGCCAACCGCGCGTTGATCGCCTTTCTGGCGGAGAGCCTGGGCGTCCCGAAGCGATCGGTGCGCATAGTCACCGGCGAGACGAGCCGGTCGAAGCTGATCGAAGTCGACGGCGTGACGCCTGAGCAGGTCGCGAGCCTGCGGGACCGTGCGCTCCGCTGACGCTGCCGCGTCCGGCGGTGCCGTCAAATTCCCGGAAGGGTCTCGAAAGCCTGGAGTCCGGGCGGCATCGGAACCCAAATCGGCTTGTCGCGGGTGAAGATCGCTATCGACGGACGAAAGAGCGACGGCTCGTCGAGCGAGCCGGCATACAGCGTATGCGTGCTGTCCTCACCAACGATGCCGCCGAACACGAGGCTGCCGCAGACCGCGCAGTGATTGCGCACGGCGTCCCCGCCACGCACCGATCTGGCCAAGGACCGCTTCGTCTCGCCCGCGAAGCGTACGGCGCTCGCGTCGAAGAGCAGAAACGGAATGAATCCCGACCCTGAAACCTTGCGGCAATCGCCGCAGAAGCAATAGCCCTGCGACCTCGGGGCGCCGCGCGCCCGGTAACGAAGCGCGCCGCAGAGACATCCTCCGGTGTACTCGCTCGTGTCTTCGAGCGCCACGGCCGCGCTCAGCCGTGCGGCCGGCCGGTGCGCGGCTGCTCGCGGATCGGACGGATGGGGCGTACCTCCACGCAGCCAACCCCCGCCGGCGGGATCTTCGCGGCGATCTGTATGGCCTCGTTGAGGTCGCGCGCCTCGATCAGGTAGAAGCCGGCGAGCTGCTCTTTGGTCTCGGCGAACGGGCCGTCGGTCACCGACACGCGTCCGTTGCGGACACGCACCGTGGTCGCGGTGGCGACCGGCTCCAGGGCCTCCGAAGCGATGCATTGCCCGCGCGCGCGCAGCTCGGCGTCGCATGCCAGGCAGTCCCGGTCGTCCATCTCACCGATCTTCTGCTCCTCGCCGTATATCAGACACAGGTATCTCATAGCGCCCTCGCCACGGAATCCGGATGTTGAATGGATATTGATGGTATCACCGGGCCGGCAGTCACTACTCCTCGTACGCGCGTGTCAGCGCGGCGGCGTCGAGCTTCACCATCTCGAACATGGCCCGCATGACTCTCGCCACCCGGGCGCCGTCCGGGTCCACGCCGGTCCCGGGCCCGCCTCGGTGTAGCGCATCCCGTCGAGAAACTTCGCGTTCCCGAACTCCGATGCGTAGAACCGCATGGCCTCTTCCGCGCGCCCATCGAGCCACGGACACGGCATGATCCTGTCGCCCACGGCGTCACTGCGCCGGCGCGCCCATGGACCAGAGCACGCCGAAGGGATCGCGCAATTGTCCCCAACGATCCCCCCAGAACATCACCTGCAGCGGCGTGACGATCTCGAGGCCGGCGGCCACGGCGCGGCGCCACCAGGTCTCGACGTCATCGACCTGAAGGTGGAGCGTGCAACCCTGGAGCGGCTTGAACGGACAGCCGTGCTCGGGATAGGCATCGGAAAGCATGAGCGACCCGCCGTTGACATACAGGTGCACGTGCATGGTGCGGCCCTTGTCGTCGGGCGGGATGTGGCCGGCCTCGCGGGCGCCGAAGGCGCGCTGATAGAGCTCGGAGGCGCGCAAGGCGCCGTCGACGACGAGGTAGGGGACGGGACCGCCGAGGACTTCCGGGCGGGGGCTGGGGGCTCTGGGGGCGGCATTCATGACGGGGGTCTCCGTGATCGGGCCGGCTCGGTGCCGGAGCATGGCTCTCCGGGATAGCCGAACCGGGTTGGCCGCGATCGACACGGACGAGCGGCACGCCGCCGAAATTCCCCGGGGAGTCTCCCCGCGCGGCGTCACTCCTGCGGGAGCTGCGCCAGGCGGCGCTCCAGGAACTGCCGCTCCGGCTGCGACTGCGTCAGCTCCAGCGCGCGGGCATAGGCCGCGCGCGCTTCCGTCGTCTTGCCCAGCCGCCGGCACAGGTCGGCGCGAGCCGCGTGGGCCAGCCGGTAGCCTGTCAGCTCGCCTCTGGCGAGCAGGTCGTCGATCAGCGTCAGGCCCGCGGCCGGGCCGTCGCGCATGGCCACCGCGACCGCACGGTTGAGCTCGACGATCGGAGTGGGCTCGAGGCGCAGCAGAAGGTCGTAGAGGTACACGATCTCGTTCCAGTCGGTGTCCCCGGAGCGGGCGGCACGGCAATGGACGGCGCCGATGGCGGCCTGCAGCGTGTAGGGACCGAACCGGCGGGCCGCGAGCGCCCGCCGCACCAGCGCCGATCCTTCCTCGATCTGAGCGCGGTTCCAGAGCGATCGGTCCTGCTCCTCGAGGAGGATGAGCTCTCCGGCCGGCGAGGCGCGGGCGGCGCGGCGGGAATCGTGCAGCAGCATCAGCGCCAGGAGGCCGATCGCCTCGGTCTCCGGCAGCATGTCCACCAGCAGCCGTCCGAGGCGGATCGCCTCGCTCGCCAGGTCGAGGCGCATGAGCTCGGCGCCGCTGCTCGCCACGTAGCCTTCGTTGAAGACCAGATAGATGACCCGCAGGACCGTCCCGAGGCGCTCCGCCAGCTCCGCGGGAGCCGGCACCTCGTACGGAATCCGCGCATCGCGGATCTTGGCCTTGGCGCGCACGATCCGCTGCGCCAGCGTGGGGACGGGTGTCAGAAATGCCTGTGCGATCTGCTCCGTCGTGAGTCCGCAGACCTCCCGCAGGGTCAGTGCGATCTGCGCATCGGACGCCAGGGCGGGATGGCAACAGGTGAAGATCAGCCGCAGGCGGTCGTCCGTGACGCTGGCATCGTCCTCATCCGCGGGCTCCGCGGTCTCGGCGGCGGCATCGTGGGTCAGCGGGTCGAACGCATCGAAGCGCGCCTGGCGCCGCAGCTGATCGATGCTGCGAAAGCGGCCCGCCGACACCAGCCAGGCGCGGGGATTCTCCGGCAGTCCCTGCTCGGGCCACTTCTCGAGCGCGGCGCGGAATGCCTCGTGCAGAGCTTCCTCGGCCCGGTCGAAGTCGCCGAGCAGCCGGATCAGCGTCGCGAGGACGGCGCGCGATTCGCTCTGATAGACCGTCTCGATCCGCTGCTTGAAATCCGCGTCGGGCACGGCTGCCATGTCCTCAGTCAACGAACGGGAGCGCGCTGCGCGCGGAAGCAACGGGGCGTCGTGCCGGTGGCGCGACGGAACTGGCGGTTGAATGTCGACAGATCATCGAACCCGCACTCCAGCGCGACCGCGGCGATCGAGTCGTTGGAGCGAAGCAGCCTGACGGACGCGCGATGCAGGCGCATGCGCAGCATGTATTGTCCGGGCGTGACACCGACGACCTGCGCGAAGAGGCGGAGGAAATGGAAAGGGCTGAGAGCTGATTCGGCCGCCAGCTCGTCGATCGAGAGCCGCGCGCCGTGATGCGCTTCGATGCGGCGCAGCGCGGCGGCCACGCGCCGCTCGTCCCGGGGTGTCGGCGAGCGCCGCGCAGGCGCGGTGCTCGCATCGAGCGCCGCCCGCACCCCCGCGGCCAGCCGCAGCGCCAGCTCTCTGAACTCCTCCTGCCCGCCGCCTTCGTCCCGCAGCGCTTGCGCTGCCGCGAGGCTCGTGAGAACCGACGGCACCGGCGGCAATCGGGGCGCGCTCAGCGTCAGCCGCCGGGTGCCGGGCACCGCGGTCGCGACGGACTCGAAGAGCTCAGGGGAGAAGTGGAACGCGAGGCACCGGTCGCCCCGGCCGTGCTGATGGCCGCATTCGAAGCAGGATCCCTCATTGCCCAGCAGCAACGACCCGGGCGTCATCAGTGCCGAGCCCTGGGCGGTGCGGTATTGAAAATTGCCGTCGGTCACGAGCGCAATGCTGAACGCGCTGTGTTGCTCGACATAGCAGGGGTCACGCGGACCGGACGTGCATACCACGTCGCTCACGCGCCAACCGGGACCCGATGCAAGCAATTTCGCCGAGAGCGCCATACGTGAAGGATAGCAGCGACGCCGCCCTGCAGCCGCTCGGCTACCGCTGCCTCAGCGACTCCGCGGAGTCGCTCGGTTACGGCGCCAAAGCCCCCGCCCTCCGGGTCAGCGCAACGGATCGGCCTGTCCCGCCGGATCTCCGGTCGGGCCTGCACTTCTGTTTCTCGGCCCCGAGCCGCGAGTCGGTCGACTCCTTCCACGCCGACGGCCTGGCTTCCGGCGGCCGTGACAACGGGCGTCCGGGACTCCGTCCCGATTACGGCGCCGGATACTACACGGCCTGCCTCATCGATCCCGATGGCTACCGCATCGAAGCGTACTTCGCTGACGAGTCATGGCAATGCCGCGCAACCGCAGCCATCGCCGAGCATCATCACGCTGCCTGTATGCTTCGAATGGCGTCACCTTCGGAAGGCCCAGGGGGCTCGATCCAGCCCGGCGAGCCTCGCCTGGGCCTCAATGGATCCACCTCGACCGTCAGGATGGGATCGAAGGCGGCATTCAGCTCGAAGGGTCCGTAGCCGCGAGGGTTGCAGACGATCCGTGTCCCGCCCTCGACATAGTCGCACGACTCGTGCGTGTGACCATGGATCCACAAGGCGATCGGGGGTCCCATCAGATGCGAAAGGTCACTGGCAAAGCTCGGATTGAGAGTCGAGCCCCAGTACTTGCGGTGAATGCTCCGGGGGTGGGGCAAATGATGACTCACGAGGACCGCAGGTCCACGAAAATCGTCCGTCAACCGTTCACGGATCCAGCATACCTGCTCGAGGTGCATCGCCCGTGCATGCTCGGGTTGGAAGATCCCGCGGGCCCCATGACGGATGACGCTGAAGTCGCTCATGCCGTACCGGGCATCGCTCATCGCACGGCGCAGCGACCGCGCGTCGGCGCCATGCAGGGCAAAATCGGTCCACAGTGTGGCTCCCAGAAAGCGCACGCCTCCGATCATGACGCCGCGGCCGTCCAACACGTGCACGGCGAATCGCCGTCCCGCCTTCTGCAGATCTGACAGCGTGTCCTGCATGTCCCGTCCGTAGAACTCGTGGTTGCCGGGAACGTAGAGGATCGGCAGAAAGGGAAACCGGCGGCGCGCCCACTCGACGCCGCGGGCACCGGAATGAATGTCGCCCGCGAGGACGACCAGATCGGCCTCGACATCGGGCGGACACCAGTCCTGGAACTCGAGGTGCAGATCGGAAAGGACGCGGATTCTCATGCAGTGTTCTCGGAGCGGCGGAATGTTGGTACCGCTGTAGGATATATACCGCAGAGCATCTGTCAACACTCGCCATGGCCGTTGCCGCCGCCGCCGGCCGAAGGCGGGCTGAAGTTTCGAACTGAGCGCAACGTCTTATGACGTGTTAGATTCTGGCGTGCGTCTGCGCGTACGCGAACGCGTCTTCGCCTGATGACATTCTAGACGTGCATCGCGTCAGTGAGGGTCGAGCACCGTCGAAGGGTAAATGCTCCTGTACTGGCTCGCATGGCTCGCCATTCGCGACGCCCCGCGTCGGGCGATCTCTTCCAGCGCCGCGGCTGCCCGGCGCTGCGGCCGCGGAGGAATCCTGCGCGGGCTGATGCCGGGAGCCCCGGCCCTCCCGGAGCGGCCCGTCTCAAAGCAGCAGGAAGTCCAGCACCGCCTTCTGCTCGGCGGACAGTTGCTCCCGGGGCGTGACGACGGCCGCCTTCAGCGCCTGCCGGCAGGGCCGCGACTCATCCTCCGCGTACTCCGCCACCGCTTTGGCGATGAGCCTCTGCACTCTGCCCAGGCTCTCCCTGAACTGCCCGATCACCTGCTCCGCCGATACGTGCTGCGAGGCGTCATCCAGCCAGCAGTCATAGTCCGTCGCCACGGTGATGACGCAGTATCCCAGCTGCGCCTCCAGTGCCAGAAACGCCTCCGGCACATTGGTCATTCCGACCAGGTCCGCGCCCGCAGCGCGCAGCCAGAAGCTCTCCGCACGCGTGCCGAGCCGCGGCCCCTCCACGCAGGCGTAAGTCTTGTCTCGATGGATCGGCTGTCCGATCGACTGCGCTGCCCGCGCGATGAGCGCTGCCGTGTGGGCGCAGGTCGGGTGAGCCGTCGACACATGCGCGACCAGGCCCTTCCCGAAGAAGCTCGGGGCGCGCGATCCTTTGGTGAAGTCGAGATACTGTGACGGCAGCGCCAGGTCGCCGGGCCGGATCTCCTCCCGCAGGCTCCCCACCGCCGACACCCCGATGATGGTCCGCACGCCGACGGTCTTCAGCGCCCAGACGTTCGCCCGGAAGTTGATCTCGCCGGGCAGCAGGTCGTGGTGCAGCCCGTGCCGGGGCAGAAACGCGATGTCCCGCCCGCCCAGCCGGCCCAGCATGACCGGTCCGGACGGCCGCCCGAACGGCGTATCGATCTCGGTCGAGCGGGTGACCTCCAGGCCCTCCATCCGGTAGAGACCCGTGCCGCCGATGATGCCGATCATATGGAGTCTCCGTTGCGCGGGCGCCCCGCGAGGCGGCAAGATGCCAGATGCGCGGCCCTCGCGGTAGGCTTAGGGGTTTGCGCCTACCCGAGAGAGCGGCAGAGCAGTCCATTCATGAGCAGCCCCGGCCTCGATATCGCCTTCGAGCGGCGCCTGTCCGCGCTCGTCAACAGCGGACAGCCCGAGATCCTCCAGGGCGGCCGCAAGGGCCTGGAGAAGGAGTCGCTGCGCGTCACGCCGGAGGGGCGTCTCGCGCAGACGCCTCACCCCGCTGCGCTCGGCTCGGCGCTGACGAACGAGCACATCACGACCGACTATTCGGAGGCGCTGATCGAGCTGGTCACCCCGACGTTCACGACCACATGGGAGCTGCTGCAGTACCTGCTCGACCTGCATCAGTTCGTCTACCGCCACCTCGGGAGCGAGCTGCTGTGGGCGACCAGCATGCCGGGGGCGATCTCCCGGGACGAGGATATTCCCATCGCCGACTACGGCAGCTCCCACATCGGCCGCATGAAGACCGTCTATCGCCGCGGCCTCGGGCTGCGCTACGGGCGCATGATGCAGGCGATCTCGGGCGTGCACTTCAACTACTCCTTCCCGCTGCCTTTCTGGCCCGCCTACGCCGAGCTCGTCAGGTCGCGGCAGAGCGATGCCGCGTTCGTGTCCGCGCGCTATTTCGATCTGCTGCGCAATTACCGGCGGCATGGCTGGCTGGTGTTGTATCTCTTCGGCGTCTCCCCGGTCGTGTGCCAGTCCTTCCTCAAGGGGCGCGATCACCAGCTCCACGATTTCACGGCCGGCACGGCCTACGAGCCGTATGGCACCAGCCTGAGGATGAGCGACATCGGCTACCGCAACCGCAATCAGGCGGATCTCACGGTTTCCGTCAACAGCCTCGAGGAGTACGTTCGCGACCTGACCCGTGCCATCACGACGCCGCATCCGCCTTACGCGGCCCTCGGCGTCAAGGTGGATGGCGAGTACCGGCAGCTGAACGCCAACATCCTGCAGATCGAGAACGAGTACTACAGCTTCATCCGCCCGAAGCGCGTCGCCCGCTCCGGCGAGCGGCCGACCAAGGCATTGAAGCGCGCAGGCGTGGAATACGTGGAAGTGCGCGCGCTCGACGTCAGCGCCTTCGACCCCGTGGGGGTGAATCAGAACAAGCTGCGCTTCCTGGAGGCGTTCCTCGCGCTCTGTCTCCTGAAGGACAGCCCCCCGATCGGCGACGGCGAGCAGCGTCTGCTCGATCAGAATCATCTCACGGTCGCGCGCCGCGGCCGGGAGC
>DASZYK010000489.1:0-8102 GCA_035545455.1 Steroidobacteraceae bacterium | reverse complement strand
CATGGACGTACTTGCGGCGGCCCCGGAAGAAGCCTTCGCGTGCGAGCCGACGCGCATGCTGAATTAAATTCCTCACATCAAGCCCAAAACTGAAAGAAGTTGAACCAGTTGTAAGGATACCCCCGGCAGTACTCCTCCAACCGCCCCGCATACCGCACCACAGCCTCCCTCACCGCCGCCTCCCTCTCCCTCGCTCCCACCGCCGAAAAATCCGCAATCGGCTCGAACACCACCCGATACCGATTCCCCCCCAAATACAACCCCAGCATCAGGATGACCGCCCTCCCCAGGAGCGCCGCCGCCCGCATCGGCCCCACCGGAAACCTCGCCATCCCTCCCAAAAACTCCACCTCCATCACCCCCTCACCCCCCGGCGTCCGATCCCCCAGCATCCCCACGAACACCCCCTCCTCGAGCAGCTCCCTCACCCTGAGCATCGCCTCCACGCTCCCGAGCGCCACCATGTCCACCGTCGCCGCCGGATTGATCGCCGCCAGCATGGCATTGAGCTTGCGCGCATTCTCCTCGTAAGCAACCATCGCCACCCGCAGTCCCGCCTGCCGCCGCCCGATCGAGCGCGTCACCTCGAAGCTGCCGAGATGCGCGCCGATGAGGAACGCTCCGCTGCCCGAGCGCAGCCGCTGCGCCATGAGCTCCTCGCCCGTTATCTCGATGTCGAAGAGGTCGAAGCGCTCGTTGAGCAGATACACCCGGTCATGAATGGTCGTGGCGAAGCTCATCACCTGCCGGAACCGGTCCCGTGCCCGCGGGCGCCGCCCGAGCGCCCGCCGCAGGTAATCGAGCGATGCGCGCCGTGCCCGCGGCGCGAACAGGAAGAAATAGCCGGCGATCCCGTAGAGGAAGGGGCGGCTCGCCGAGCGGCCGAGCCGCAGCGAGGCGAAGGTCATCAGTCGAAGCAGCAGCCTGCTGCCGCGCTCGCGGCGGCCGAGCCAGTCCGCCCCCGGGGCAGGGTCGCGGCTGACCCGCCTCATGCCGGCGTCAACTGTCCCGTCGCAACCGTGCGGTCGCCGCTGACGATGGTGAAGCGAACCGCTCCGCTCGCGAGCCGCTCGTGCTCGAGCCGCAGCGGCTCCGCCGGGGCCGCGGGGCTCAGAAACTTCACCGAGGAGATCCGCCAGTGCGTCGCGTCCCTGCCGGTGACCCCTTCGATGACCTTGAGGGCCTCATCGAGCAGCACCACGCCCGGGAGGATCGGCGCGCCGGGAAAGTGGCCCTCGGTGGCGGGGTGGGGGACCGGCAGCGGCAACGGCGTCGAGGTCATGAGCCGCTCACGGACCGGGCGGTGACCGCGCCGTCCGCGGCGATCGCCCGCAGCGCCTCGCGCGGGAGCTTGCCCGTGCTGTTGCGCGGCAGCCGCTCGACGAAGAGGAGCGGGCGCGGCAGGAACACCGGATCGATCCGCTTGCGCAGCTCTTCCGTGAGGCGAGCGGCATCGAGTCCCGGGGCCACGACGGCAGCGGCGACTCGCGTCACGCCGGATGCGGAAGTCTGCGGCTCCTCGGGAAAGAAAAAGGCGCCGTCCAGCACCCCCTCGATGGAGTTGAGTTGGTGCGTCAGGTAGGCGAGCGAGCTGCGCTTGCCCGCAATGTTGACGAGATCGGCGAGCCGGCCGTGCAGCAGGAAGCGCTCGGCGTCGAGGACCTCGAGCTCATCGCACATCGGCGTCGGCTGCTCGAGGTGCCCGCCCCGAGCCCAGGCGCGGCCCTCGTCCACGGTGAGGCAGACACCCGGCCAGAGGCGCCACTCCCGCTCGCGCGCCGTGCGGCGCGTGGCGAGCTGGCCGCTTTCCGTCGAGCCGTAGATCTCGATGAGCGGGGCGCCGAAGCGCTGCTCCGACTCCCGCGCGAGCTCCAGTGAGAGCGGCGCGGTCGCCGACACGATCAGATCCGCGTCCGGCACTTCACTTTGAGACGCAAGGAGCGCCCGCAGATGGATGGGCGTCGACACCAGCGCGCGCGGCCGCGGCAGGCGCTCGAGCGCAGCGCAGATGTCGGCGGGGTAGAACGGGTGCTCCGCGCAGAGCGCGTTGCCACTTTGCAGCGCGACCAGCACGCTCGACTCGAAGCCATACATGTGCTGGGGTGGAACGGTCGCCAGCACCGCGTGCGCGCGGCCATCCATCAGGCCGAGCCGCTCGGCCTCGTCCCTCACGCAGCGGACGAGGCGGCCCCACGTCTTGCGGTGCGGCACCGGCATCCCGGTCGAGCCGGACGTGAAGACGATGGCGGCGGTCTGCGCGGCATCGAGCTCGGGTACCGCCCAGTCGCCGAAGCCGGACGATGCGCCATCGAGCGTCGGCGGATGCCGCACCTGCGGCAGATCGATGTCGCACCGCTCCTGGTCGGTGAGACAGAAGACATCCGGCGCGAATGCGACCAGCCGGCGAATCACTTCCGGCGTGTGCGTCGGCGGCAGCAGGCTCACCTTGCCTGTCAGGAGGCTCGCCGCGAGCCCGACCGTGAAGCGGTAGCGGTCCGCGCAGACGTTGAGCACATGGCCCCCGGCCGGCAGCGCATCGGCGAGCCGAGCGGCGTCGGCGAGGAACTGCGCAGCGCTGACAGGAACGCCCGCGCGGTAGGCGACCGCGTGGCCGGGCGCAGCGTGCGAGATCAGCGGCAGCGTGGCCAGGGATTATTTCGTCCGGTGGGCGGCGATGTGCTCGGCGAGCCGGCGCAGCGAGCGGAAGATCTTCTCGTTGTCTTCGCCGTCCGCGCGCAGCTGCACACCGTAGCGCTTGGAGACCACCAGCGCGATCTCCAGGATGTCGATCGAATCCAGACCCAGGCCCTCGCCATAGAGCGGGGCGTCGGGGTCGATTGCCGAGGCCGCGAGCTCGAGGTTCAGCGCCTCGACGATCAGCTGCGCGATCTCTCGGGCCAGGGCGGTCGTGTCCGCGGATTCCAGGGGCTCGCGGAGCGATGAGGCGGTATTGGACATCGTCTTTATGAGGCTCTTCCACGGGCAGCGGGCAAGCGCCGCCCCCGGTGTGGCGGCCCCCCCTGTTCAGTTGCGGCTATGATGATACAAGCGCGAAGCGGCTGGCAACCGCGCCGCCTCTCAACCGTGCCGCAATCGACGTACCGCGAGCCGCGGCAACCGCAGCAGGAATCCCGCGAAGAGCCGGGTGTGCATCCAGGTGAGGAGCACGTTGTCGCGCCAGTAGTTGAAATGTGATACGCCACCTTCCGCCGGGCTGAAATACCTGACAGGAGCGGGGAGATTCACCGCGGGGACCCCGCGCCAGGAGAGCCGCACGGCCGCCTCGACGTCGAAGTCGAACCGCCGCATGCCGAGGCTCGAGCGCATCTCGGCGAGGAGCGGCGCGATCGGGTAGACCCGGAAGCCGAAGAGCGAGTCGTGGATGCCCGCCCAGAGCGTCTCGAGATTCGCCCACCAGTTCGAGATGCGCCGGCCCTTCACCCTGAGGCCGGGCGCGCTCGCATCGAAGACCGGCTCGCCGAGGATCATCGCTTCCGGGTGTGCGCGCGAGGCCTCCATGAAAGCCTCAATGCGCTCGGCCGGGTGTTGGCCGTCCGAGTCCATCACCAGAGCGTGCGTGAAGCCGCGGCGCAGCGCCTGCTCGAGGCCCTCGAGCACGGCTGCGCCCTTGCCGCCGTTCCTCGGCCGCAGCAGGACCTCGAGCCCCGGGTCCTCGTTCGCCATCTTCGAGAGCGCGGGCGCGGTTCCGTCGGTGCTGCCGTCGACGACGACCCAGACCGGCTGCCATTGCTGCCGCGCGGCCCGCACGGTCGGGAAGACCTTGGCGCCCGGGTTGTAGCTGGGGATGAGAACGAGGTGAGTCGCCGGGGGCGCGCTCATCGCCTCTCCAGAGCGTGCCGGGAGGCGGCCCCAATCCAGGCCCGCTGCGGGGCCTGTGCGAGCTGCTCGGCGTACTCCCGCTCCAGCGCCGCGAGGCAGCTCGCCGTATCCCGCGGCGGCTCCAGGCGCCTGCCGAGGCGCACCCGGTACCGGATCGGCAGGCTCGGGACCTTCAGCAATGGCCAGCCCTTGCCGAGATACGGGGAGTCCGTCTCGATGAGCGCCATCTGGATGGGCACCTGGGCGCGGCGCGCGATCACCGCGACGCTGCCGGTGAGGGGGCCCACGGGCTGGCGCGTGGTGCGCGTGCCTTCGGGAAAGAGCAGCACCACCGCCCCGCGCTCGAGCTCCGCCACCGCTTCCTTGATCATCCTGAGCGGGGGGTCGCTCCTGATGAAGCCCGCGAGCCGCGCGCCGGCGCCGAGGAAGAAGTTGTTGAGCAGCGCCGGCTTGAGGATGCACGCCAGGTCCGGGTGGCGCGAGAGCAGGAGAATCGCATCGATCGAGCCCGGGTGATTCGGGGCGAGGATCACCGGCGGTCCGCCGCGCAGCGCATCGATCGCGGTGAGATCGAGCTCGTAGGCGCGGGTCAGCGTGAGCGCCCGCGAGAAGAGACGAAAGCCGCCCATCATCGTGTAGCGCGTGCCGGCCCGGCGCCAGCGGCGGGGAAGCGGCCCGAAGACGAGGAGCGCGAGGATCGTCCAGCCGATGGCCATCACGGCCAGCAGCGCCAGCACGGCGTAGGAGGTCAGGTAATCGCGGACTCGCTTCAGAACCATTCCCTTCTACTCGTCCGTCTCCACCAGCCGATCGGACTCGCGGATCATCCAGGCGAAGCCGAAGCCCGCTGCCCAGTAGCTCGCGCGCTTCACCAGCGGGCTCGCCTCGAAGCGCGCGCCCGCGAGCGTGTCATAGCGCACGAAGGCACCGACCCAGAAGGAAGGATATCGCTTCGAGAGCGAGGCCAGGAGCTCGCTGCCGGCATAGCCGCCCGGCGCGGAATAAGCCGGCCGCGCGGCGGTCGCGTACCGGGGCGCCACGCTGTAGAAGTAGCCGGCGTAGTGCCGGTCGATGAGGATGGGGCCGGCGAGGAGGCCGAGATCCCAGCCGGGCAGGGCCTTCAGATCCGCCGCGTCCAGATTGAGGTTCGGCGCCACGAGCTCGCCGATCTCGCGGGGCGATGACTCGACCGTGAACACCGCGCGCACCGGCAGCTTGAGATCGAGCGTGATCCGCCGATCGGCCGAGCGCCAAAGGTGCGCCTCGAGCGAGGGGCCGATCTCCACGGTCGGACGCAGATCCGGCATGCCGCTGCGCGCCGCGTTGTTGCGGACGGGCGTGGTCGCATTGACGCTGATGTTGAGGATCAGGTGATCCTGATGCAGCAGGCGCCCCCGGATGCCGTTGCGGTCGGCCCTGAGGAACCGCCCGCGGTAGATGAAGTAGGGGACGGGGAGGGGGTAGAAATGGCTGCTGTCGGCGCCGCGGTAGTCCTGGAAGAGCACCCCGCCCACGCCCATTCCGAATTCCCACAGCGGCTTCTCAACCGCGGTCCCCCGGCGGGGACCCAGGAGCGCGGCCAGCGCGAGCAGGGCCGCGAGGCATGCCGGAGCGCCCAGGCGGTGGGACGGCGCAGTGCGCATCGGCTCTCAGCTTCCGGGCTTCAGGCCGCGGCCCCCGACCGCCTCGATCTCGACCGCCAGGTCGCGCCGGCAGATGTCGGCCTTCAGGTACAGCACCGAAGCCTCCCTCCCGAGCGCCCGCGTGAGCTCCGCCCGGATCACGGGCAGATCCCGGGGGTCGCGGACATAGACCTTGTAGGCGAGGCTCTCCAGGGGAAGCCTGTCGCCCAGCGCCTTGCGTCCGGCCTCCTCGAGCAGCGCCTCGATGTTGCGCAAGGTCTCGCGGGTCTGCGCGGCCGGGTCGCCGGTGTGCATCGTCCGGTGGCCGACGATGCTCGCCGTGCCCGAGATGAAGAGCGTGGCCGCGTCGCTCCTGCCGAGCACCGCGGCGCGCGAGAACGCGGGACTGCGCGGCCCGTACTGCGGGGGGTAGTGATAGGCGCTCACCTGCCGCGGGTTCTCGATCAGGGCGGGCGCCACGCGGGCCGCGAGAAAGTAGACGACGAGCGGGCTGCCCGAGGCGGCGCCGAGCGCGCTCGCGGCCGGCACGTTGCCGGCGACCTCGCGCCCGCACGCGATCAGCGCCTCCTGCCGGGCGCTGTTGAACTGGCGATAGCGCTCGAGACCCTCTGTCTCAACGTTGATGTCGGGGATGAAATTCCAGACGCGCAGCAGATGCGGGTGGCCCACGGCGGCGAGCGTCGCGAAGACCTCGCGATACGCCCGCGCAGTGATCTCGTAGAGCGGGGTGCGCCCGCCCGGCTCCGATGCGGCGGCCGGCGCCTCCTCCTCGTGCAGGGAGAGACTCCCGAAGACGATGTCGGAGCCGCAGGTGTATCGAACACGCCCGTGAGTGCCGGAGCGCACCTCATCGCCGATGCGCCAGAGCTCCAGCACCTCGCGCTCATGACCGAGCACCGGCGTTGACACCTGGGCCACCGGAAAGCCGAGATCCCCGTTCGCCGCCCGGGTCTCCTCCTTCGGCCGGTCATAGAGCGCGCCGCCGAGCACGCCCCGGCGCCGCTGCGGGGAGCCCTCGGAAGCCGTGATGTATTCGAGCTGCAGCGCGCCGAGCCGGTCCATCAGCCCGCCGCCGCCTGGTCGGCCCCGAAGGATCGGATGTTGGCCGCGCGCCGGCGCATCGCGGCGAGCGAGCGCCGGGGAGTCAGGCACGAGACCAGGTAGTAGAGCATCTTGAAAGCGCGCAGCGAGTGCCAGATGGGCGTGCGGCCGTAGATGTCGCCGGCGAGGAGCGAGAGCAGCGCCTCGCGCATCCGGAGCGGATTGTGCGGATCCATGAAGAGCTCCTGCATCGCCGGCCGTGTCATGCGGTAGATATACCAGGAGAAGGCGCGCGGGCCGTGGCGCGAGACCCGCTCGAACCGCCGCAGCGCCGCGGCGCGCCGTGACGGCTGGCGCAACGCGGTATCGAGCGCCTCCGCCGCCGCGGCACCCCCCTGCATGGCAAAGAGTACCCCGGAGGAGAACACCGGATCGATGAACGAGTACGCATCCCCGACGAGGAGGTAACGCTCGCCATGGGCGCGCGTGCAGCGGTAGGAGTAATTGCCGGTCGCCTCGACCTCGCTCGCGAGCTCCGCGCCCCGCAGGCGCTCGGCGAGGGGCGGGGACTGCGCGATCGTGTCGAAGAAGAAATCGCGCACCGGCTTCGCGCGGCGCTTCATGTAGTAGGGCCAGGCCACCGCGCCGACGCTGGTCACGCCGTCGGCGAGCGGGATGTACCAGAACCAGCCGTGCTCGAACCAGAAGATGGAGATGTCCCCGGCGCGGCGCGGGTCCTCGTGGCGCCACGCGCCCCTGAAGTGCGCATACATGGCGGAGCTGTTGTGCAGGCGGTTGCGCTCCTTGGTGCCGAGCCGCGTTCCGAGAAAGGTGTCGCGGCCCGAAGCGTCGATCAGATAGTGCGCCCGCAATTTCTCCGTCTCGCCGCTCTCGTGCTGGGCCAGCACCCGCACGCCATCCTCACCCAGGAACTCCACCTCCCTCGCGCGGCATCCCTCCACGATCCGCGCGCCGAGCGCGCCCGCGCGGCGGATGAGGATCTCGTCGAGCTCGGAGCGGCGCACCTCGTAGGAGTGCGGCAGGTCCTTGTTCCAGCTGTCCGCGAAACGGTAGTCCTGCGTCCGGCCGTGAGCGGGCGAGTAGAACTCCACGCCCCATTTCTCGATGCCGATCGCATGCACCTCGTCGGCGATGCCGAGGTGCCGGAAGAGGGGCAGGTTGGCGGGCAGGAGCGACTCGCCGATGTGAAAGCGCGGATGGCGCGCCTTCTCGAGCAGCACGACGCGGTGACCGCTCTTCGCGAGGAGCGCCGCGGCGGTCGACCCCCCGGGGCCGCCGCCGATGACGACCACGTCGGCATCGAGAGAGGCGGTCACGACACTCAATGCGGCTCCGTGTGGCGACGCTTGAGAGAGGCTTTGGCCTTGCGGGCGTCGGACTTCACCGCAGTGCCCACGCGGCGGGCCCCATGCGCGATCGCGTGGCCGGCATCCTTCGAGTCCCGCGCGATCTGGTGGCCGATGACTTTCGATTGGCGCTTGATGGCATGGCGCGTGCTGCGGGTGTCGCGCGCGAGGGTCTTACCGAGCCTGCGCGAGTCGCTCGCGACCTGGTGGC
>DASZYK010000488.1:0-8443 GCA_035545455.1 Steroidobacteraceae bacterium | reverse complement strand
GCGGAACGCGCCGCCGTCGCGGCAAGTGTGGTTTCGGGCGGTGGATCGTCTGCCGACCGATGAGAGGCTGCATCGGTGTCTGCTCGCCTATCTCTCGGATTACTTTCTGCTCGACACCGCGACCCTGCCGCACGAATCGGTGCTCCTGAGCAACACCGTGGTCATGGCCAGCATCGATCATGCGATGTGGTTTCACCGCCCGCTTCGGGTCGATGACTGGCTGCTCTACGCCGTGGACAGCCCGAGTGCCTCGGGGGCGAGGGGCTTTGCGCGCGCCGGGGTCTACACGCGGGACGGGAAGCTCGTCGCCAGCACGGCGCAGGAAGGTCTGGTGAGATTGCGCCGCAAGGCGGCAACATAGAAGCCCGGGCCCGGGAAGGAGCCCGGATCCGGCGCCTCAACTACACCGCAGGACCTTCCCGGGATTGAGAATTCCGTTGGGATCGAGCGCGCGCTTGACGGCGCGCATCACATCCAGCTCCACCGGCGAGGCGTAGCGCTCCAGCTCGCCGACCTTCAGCCGCCCGATGCCGTGCTCGGCGCTGATGCTGCCGCCGAAATCCCTCACCATGTCGTGGATTGCGCGCTTGACCGTCTCTTCGCGCGCCAGGAAGGCGGCGCGATCGGTGCCCGGAGCCTGGTTGAGGTTGAAGTGGAGGTTACCGTCGCCGACGTGGCCGTAGGCGACGAGGCGGCCGTCGGGCACGTTGGCGGCGATCCAGCCCGCGCCGCGCCCGATGAAATCCGGAATCGAGGCGATCGGGACGGAGATGTCGTGCTTCAGGCTGCCGCCGTCGAGGCGCTGCGCTTCGGGAATCGTTTCCCGCAGCTTCCAGAAAGCCGCCCGGTCGCGCTCATTGCGCGCGACCGCAGCATCCGCCACCAGCCCCTCCTCCAGCGCGGCGGCGAGGCTCTGCTCCAGCAGATCCTCGAGGGGATCGGCGCCGCGGGGGGAGGTGAGCTCGCAGAGCACGTACCACGGATGGGCAACATCGAGCGGGTCGCGAACACCGGGAATGTGCCGGGTGGTGAGCTCGACCGCGATCCGGGGGATGAGCTCGAAGGAGCTCACGCGATCGCCGCTCGCCTCGCGCAGGCGGGCGAGCAGTTTCACTGCGGCGCTCGGGTCGGGAACGGCGGCGAACGCCGCCGCGAACGCTCGCAGCTTGGGGAACAGCTTCAGGCTCGCGGCGGTGATGACGCCGAGGGTGCCTTCCGCGCCAAGGAACAGCGACTTCACATCGTAGCCCGTGTTGTCCTTGCGCAGGGTGCCGAGCGAGGAGAGCAGACGGCCGTCGGCGAGCGCCACCTCGAGGCCCAATACCAGGTCGCGCATCATGCCGTAACGCAGCACATGGATGCCGCCGGCATTGGTGGAGAGGTTGCCTCCCAGCTGACAGCTTCCCTCCGAGCCGAGGCTCAGGGGAAAGAAGCGTTGCGCCTCGTCCGCGGCCCGCTGGAGGTCCGCGAGCACGCAGCCGGCCTCGGCCACCATCGAATGATCGAGCGGGTCCAGGCGGCGGATGCGGTTGAGGCGCGAGAGCGCGACGACGATCTGGCCGCCGGACTCGTCGGGCGTCGCGCCACCGCAGTAGCTGGTGTTGCCGCCCTGCGGGACGACACCTATCCGGTGGCGATTGCAGAAGGCGAGAACCTCCGTGACCTGCGCCACGGAGCGCGGCAGGGTGACGGCGAGGGCACGGCCGTGATACAGCCGGCGGTGGTCGGTCAGGTACCGCTCGAGAGCGGCGCCGGAATCCGCCGCCTCGGCCGCCAGCACGCCCTCAGGCCCGAGGATGCGCTCGAGACCGCTCAGGGCTTGCGCGGGCGCGAGGGTCGGCACGGGGCGGGCGGTGATGACTTCAGGCCACGGTCAGGGCGCGCAGCGCGGCGATACGCTCATCGAGCGGCGGATGGCTCATGAAGAGGCGCTGAATGCCGCGGGCGACCGGCCCGGAGGTGATGCCGAAGGAGGCGAACTGCTGCGACGGCAGCGGCTCATGCGCCGCCTTCAGCGCCTCGAGGGCCGCGATCATGTTGGGAATGCCGGCAAGGTGCGCGCCGCCGCGGTCGGCGCGGAACTCGCGCCAGCGCGAGAAGGCCATCACGATGATGTTGGCCAGGATGCCGAGGAGAATCTGCGAGACGATCACGGAGAGGAAGTAGGCCGGTCCGCGCCCGTCGTCCGAGCGGAAGAGCGTGCGATCGACCAGGTTGCCGATGATGCGCGACAGGAAGATCACGAAGGTGTTGACCACCCCCTGGATGAGAGTCAGCGTGACCATGTCGCCGTTGGCGACGTGCGTCAGCTCGTGGCCCAGCACCGCTTCGATCTCCCGCTCATTCATGGTGGCGAAGAGGCCGCTGCTGACGGCCACGAGCGCCGCATCGCGGCTGTACCCGGTGGCGAAGGCGTTGGGCTCCGGCGAGTCGAAGACGCCGACTTCGGGCATGCCCACTCCGGCATCGCGCGCGAGCCGCGCGACGAGCTCCACCAGCCACTGCTCGGTGGCGGTCTGCGGCTGCGTGATGACCCTCACCCCCATGGCGTGGCGCGCCATCCACTTGGACATGAGCAGCGACACGAACGCGCCGCCGAAGCCGAACACGGCGGCGAAGGCGAGCAGTGCGCCGAGGCTGCTGCCCCGGACGGCGAGCCAGCGATCGAGCCCGATCAGGTGGGCTACGACCGTCAGCACGGCGAGCACCGCCAGGTTGGTGACGAGGAGCAGGAAAATTCGCTTCATGGCGCCTCCTCTGGGGCCGCTGGACCGCTTTTTCAAGCGTGGTAGCCCCCGTAAGACCCTCGTGCCAGGGAAGTAGTGCCCCGGGGCATCGCTCAGTGGATCACCGCCCCCAGCGCGCGGCCGACCCCAAAGGCCACGGCTCCGGCGCCGCCGCCGATCAGCACCATGCGCAGGGCGCCCCGCAGCGCCTCTCTGCCCGTGAAGAGGCTGATCGCGAGTCCCACCGCGAAAAGGGCGATGCCGGTGAGCACCGCGGTGGCGGCGAGCGCGTGGCGTCCTGTCATGTTGACGAGGAAGGGCACGAGAGGCACGGCCGCCCCGAAGCCGAACGACAGGAAGGAGGCGGCGGCCGCTCCCCATGGCGAGCCGAGGTCGTCCGGGTTCAAGCCGAGCTCTTCGCGGGCGAGGACGTCGAGCGCCTGCTCCGGACGGGCGAGCAGCGCCTGGCTGACCTCGCGGGCCTGTGCCAGGGCTACGCCGCGCGCCTCGTAGATGAGCGCCAGCTCCTCCGCTTCCTCCTCCGGATACTCGGCGATCTCCTCGCGCTCGAGCGCGATCTGGTATTCGTACATCTCACGCTGCGAGCGCACCGAGACGTATTCACCCGCAGCCATGGAAAGGGCGCCCGCCAGAAGGCCCGCCGCGCCGCTCACCAGGACGAAGGAGCCGGGCGCGGCGGCTCCCGCCACGCCCAGCACCAGGCTGGCATTGGAAACCAGGCCGTCGTTGACGCCGAAAACGGTGGCCCTGAGATTGCCACCCAGGCCGCCGCGATGGCGGACACCGACGTCCGACAAAGTAGTTGGCATCGCATGGCCGCCGGCCACGGGCGCGGTGTAGACGGAGAGGCCGCGCAATTTCATCGCGGCGAGCACCGACCGCATGGCGCGAGGCCCGAGCAGCCGGAGCAGCCTCGCGACTATCCTGGCCCGCAGGGTGGGAGTGAACACCCGTGCCTGGGCCGGGCTGCGGTTCGCGCTCTGGGAGGAGACCTCCCATTTGGCCGCCTGGTCCTCGGCGGCCGCGGCGAGCTGGGTGAACAGCCGCTGCTTATGAGGATCCGCCTCCGCGGCAGCGACCTGGCGATACAGCCACGCCGATTCCTTCTCGTGGTACCAACTGTCCACCGCCTCTGTCATTGGAGGTGGGCTCAGTATTCGTCGCGCTCGTCTTCCTCGTCTTCGTCCCAGTCGTCGTCCTCGTCGTCATCCTCGTCCTCGTCCCAGTCGTCCTCGTCCTCGTCCTCTTCTTCTTCCTCTTCCTCGTCTTCGTCCTCCTCGGACTCCGACCAGCCCTCCGGCTCATCCGTCTGCTCCAGGTCCATCTCGTGCCACGTCTCGAGATCGATCTCCTCGATCTCGCCGTCGAGATACTCGATCTCGACGAGCTCCGAGTCCTCGTCGACCGTGAGCACACGGAACGATTCCTCGTCTTCCAGGTTCTCGTACCACTGACCGGGAACCGGCTCGTAATCTCTGCTCACCGCTGTGCTTCCTCAGGTTGGCGGCTGCAAGTTTAGCGTATAGTTTTCCCATGACCATCCCCCGGCCACCATCCTGCTCTCCCCTTGCCAGGGCACGACGCGTCGTGGTGAAGGTCGGTTCCGCACTCCTGACGGACGTCGAGACTGGACGCATCAACCGGGCCTGGCTCGAGAGCCTGATCGAGGACCTCCTGCGGCTGAGGCGGCGGGGGCAGCAGGTCATCCTGGTTTCCTCGGGAGCGATCGCGCTCGGGCGCCGCCAGCTCGGGCTCCCAAAGGGCCCGCTGCGGCTCGAGGAGAGCCAGGCGGCGGCGGCGGTCGGGCAGATCCGCCTGGCGCACGCATACAAGGAGCTGCTCGAGAGCCGCGACGTCACAGTCGCTCAGGTACTGCTCACCCTCGAGGACAGCGAGCGGCGGCATCGTTATCTGAACGCCCGGGCCACCCTGGAGACTCTGCTCTCCCTCGGCGCGCTGCCGGTGATCAACGAGAACGACACCGTGGCGACAACCGAGATCCGGTACGGCGACAACGACCGCCTGGCGGCCCGGGTGGCGCAGATGGCCGCGGCAGACTGTCTGGTGCTGCTGTCGGACGTCGATGGCCTTTACACCGCCGACCCGAACAGGGATCCCGGGGCAAGCTTCATCGACGAGGTGCTCAAGATCACGCCGGAGATCGAGGCCATGGCCGGTCGATCGGCCTCCGATGTCGGCTCCGGCGGCATGGCGACCAAAATCCTCGCCGCGCGGATCGCCGTCTCGGCCGGCTGCCACCTGTGCATCGCCGCCGGCCACCATCGCCACCCGGTGAGGCGGATCGAGGAGGGCGCCCGTTGCACCTGGTTCGTGCCCAGCGCCACTCCGGTTGCGGCGCGCAAGCAGTGGATTGCCGGGACCCTGCGGCCGGCCGGGGCGGTGACCATCGACCCCGGCGCCTTGCGCGCCCTGCTGGATGGCAAGAGCCTGCTGCCGGCGGGTGTGGTCAGCGCCCGGGGCAGATTCGAGCGCGGTGACACCGTGAGCGTGCTCGCCAACGACGGGACGGAGATCGCGCGCGGAATCGTTGCCTACTCGGACGTCGATGCGGCGAAGATCATGGGCCGCAAGTCCGCGGACATCGAGAGCATCCTCGGCTTCCGCGGGCGCGACGAGATGATCCACCGCGACGACCTCGTGCTCCTCAACTCGGAGCCGGCAGTGAAGGAAAGCGTGGGGGCTGACCGGTGAGCCTCGAATCACCCGGCGCCGAGCTCGGCGAGCTGATGGAGCGGCTCGGCCGCGACGCTGTCGCCGCCGCCTCGGTCCTGGCGCTGGCCGGCACCACCGCGAAGAACGACGCCCTCTCGGCCGCGGCCGCAGCGATCCGCGCCGGCTCCGGACAGATCCTCGAGGCCAATGAGCGCGACATGTCGGCCGCGCGCGCCGCCGACATGACAGGAGCGCGGCTCGACCGGCTGGCGCTGGATGGCAAGCGGATCGAGTCGATGGCCCGAGGGATCGAGGAAGTGAGGGCGCTGCCCGACCCGATCGGCACCGTCGCTTCCGAGTGGCGCCGCCCGAACGGCCTCAGGATCCAGCGGGTGCGGGTGCCGCTCGGCGTGATCGGGATCATTTATGAGAGCCGCCCGAACGTGACCGCCGATGCCGGGGCGCTCTGCCTCAAATCGGGTAATGCCGTCATTCTGCGCGGCGGCTCCGAGAGCCGGCATTCCAACACCGCCATACACGCGTGTCTGGTGGAGGGGCTGAGATCGGCCGGGTTGCCGCCGGAGTGCATCCAGCTGGTGCCGACGACCGACCGCGCCGCAGTCGGCTACATGCTCGCCGGGATGGCCGACTACATCGATGTGATCGTGCCGCGGGGCGGCAAGAGTCTGGTGGCGCGCGTGCAGCAGGAGGCGCGCGTGCCGGTAATCGGCCATCTGGAGGGCAACTGCCACGTGTATGTCGACCGCGATGCCGACGTCCGCATGGCGCAGGCCATTGCCCTCAACGCGAAGATGCGCCGCACCGGCATATGCGGCGCGGCCGAGACGCTGCTCATCGATCGCGGCTGCGTCGACACGCACCTCGTCCCCCTGGTGCGCACCCTGCTGGATGCCGGCTGCGAGATTCGTGGTGACCGGGTCGTGCAGCAAGCGGACAGGCGCGTCCACCCGGCATCGGAAGATGACTGGTACACGGAATATCTGGACGCCATCATCGCAGCGCGGGTGGTGGACGGCGTGGATGGCGCCATAGCACACATCGCCAAGTACGGCTCGGCACATACCGAATCGATCGTCACCGAGAACGAGGCGACGGCGGAGCGTTTTCTGCAGCGGGTCGACAGCGCCATCGTGCTGCACAACGCCTCGACGCAATTCGCCGACGGGGGTGAGTTCGGAATGGGGGCGGAGATCGGCATTTCGACCGATCGATTCCACGCCCGGGGTCCCGTAGGCGTGGAGCAGCTGACCAGCTACAAGTACGTCGTGCGCGGCTCGGGCCAGGTCAGACCGTAGAGGCGGCGCCTCTGCGGGTGAGCGCGGCGATGCCGCCGCGCAGCGAGAATACCTCCGCGTAACCCCTCGAGCGCAGCTCCAGAGCCGCGGCGAGGCTGCGCTTGCCGCTCGCGCAGACCAGGAGATATCTGCCGGCGGGGGGTACCGCCGCCGGGCCATGGAGCAGCTGCGCAATGGGCAGGTGGCGGGCGGTCGAGCATGGCGTCGCGACCTGCGCCAGTTCGTAAGCCTCGCGGATATCGACCACTTCGAAGCCGACCGCGACCGCCTCCTCCAGGAGCTCGAAGCTCACCTCGACGGCGCTGGTCTCGACGCGCGCTCCGCTCCCGTCTGCGATGGCGGCGGGCCGTCTGACCGCATGGTCGGGACAGTCGTCGGCGCGGCGCGTTCGTACGCGGGTGATTGCCAGGCTGAGCAGATCCAACATCAGGAGCTCGTCGGCGAGCTGTCCGGGCAGATCCAACAGCAGCTTGAGCGCCTCGAGCGCCTGCAGGCTGCCGAACGTGCCGGGCACCGGGCCGAGCACACCGGCCTCGGCGCAGTTGCCCACCAGCCCGTCGCGGGTCGCCTCGGGCCACACGCAGCGCAGGCAGGGACCGGCGCGCTCCGGCCGTACGACCTGAAGCTGTCCCTCGTACTGGTAGACGCTCGAGAAGATGACCGGCTTGCCAAGGCGCATGCACGTGTCATTCAACATGAACTTGGTCGCGAAGTTGTCCGTGCAGTCGATGACCAGCGAATAGGGCCCGATGACCCCAGCCGCGGCCGCGGCATCGAGCCTGATCGGATGAGTGCGCACCTCGACTTCGGGATTGAGGGCACGCAGCCGCGCGGCCGCCAGCTCGACTTTGGATCGACCCACGTCCGCCAGCGAGTAAAGGGTCTGGCGGTGCAGGTTCGAGGCTTCGAGCCGGTCGCCGTCGACCAGTCCCACCCGGCCGACGCCTGCGGCGGCGAGATAGGTCATGACCGGGACGCCCAGGCCGCCGCATCCCACGACCAGAACCGCGGCGCGACGCAGCTTTGCCTGACCGGCCGCGCCGACTTCCTTCAGTGCCATCTGCCGTGAGTAATCGGGAGCGGACGCCGGCGGGTGCAGGTGATTCCCGTGCGCGTGCCCCGCGTGCTCGGCGCAGCGCTCGCAGTTTACCCAGCCGGAGTCGCCGTTCTCGTAATGCTCCTTCTTCCAGATGGGTACGCGGTGCTTGACCTCGTCGATGATGTAGCGGCACGCGCGGAAGGCCTCGTCCCGGTGACGAGCCGTCACGCCCACCCAGACCGCCTTCTCGCCGATCTGGAGCGCTCCGATGCGATGTACGCAGGCGGCATGCTCCACCCCGAACCGGGCTATCGCCTCGGCGATGATCCGCTCGCCTTCCTTCACCGCGAGAGGCTCGAACGCCTCGTACTCCAGGCGGTGAACGCGGCGCCCTTCGTTGTGATCGCGCACCCAGCCTTCGAAGGCGGCATAGCCGCCGCAGGCGGGATCGTTGAGCTCGGCCCGCAGGGCGGACTCGTCGATGGGCGCGGAGGAGAAGCGGAAGGTCATGGTTCAGCGCTCGAGAGGTTCGGATGTCCGTTCATGAGGGCATCGGGGGCCGTGCCAATGGCCATCCATGGCGGCCGGGCCCCCGGCCCGGACATCCTGTCCGGGCGCTCGCCTCCTGAGTCGGCTCGCCCGGGGCCGGGCGTTCGCGCGGATCGAGG
>DASZYK010000487.1:0-2580 GCA_035545455.1 Steroidobacteraceae bacterium | reverse complement strand
GTGGATCCGTTCGCGAGCGGCGAGCTGGAGGGGGCGCGAGCGCGCGGATCTTGGGCGGCCCCGCTCGGCTCGGGCGGGTCGCGCGGCTGGTTCATCGATCCCGGAGCAGTCGTGATGTCGGCCGGCACGGCGCGGCAACTGGGAGTGCGCACCGGCGGCCGGTTGAGCGTGGACGTCGGCGGCGTGCGGCACACGGCGACCCTGATCGGCCTGATCCGCGGCCGCCGGCCCGGAGATGCGACGCTGATGCTCACGGATATCGCGCAGGCGCAGGAATGGCTCGGAATGGCCGGCCGCCTGACCCGCATCGATGTCAGGATGCCGCCCGGCGCCGCAGGGTTGGCCGCGCTCACGCGACTGCGGCGCGAGCTTCCGCCGGAAGCGCAGCTCGAGCAGGCGGCGGGGCGCACGCGCGACACGCTCGACATGACGAGCGCCTTCTCCACCAATCTGACGGCGATGAGCCTGCTGGCGCTGCTCGTCAGCGCGCTCCTCATCTACGGCAGTGTCAGCTTCACGGTGGTTCAGCGCCGGCGCAGCATCGCCATCCTGCGCGCGCTCGGCGCGACGCGCCGGGAGATCCTGACGACCGTCCTGAGCGAAGCGGCCGTCCTCGGGCTGGCCGGAGCCGGACTCGGCGTGTTGCTCGGGCTCGCCGTCGGGCACGGGCTGGTGCGCCTGGTGTCGCAGACGGTCAACGATCTCTACTTCGTGGTCGCGGTCCGGCAGGTCACGCTTCCCGCGGGAACTGTCGTCGAAGCGCTGGCGGTCGGGCTCGGCACGGCGCTGATCGCGAGCCTGCTGCCTGCGCTCGAGGTGGCCGGCAGCGCCCCGCAGCTCGGGCTCAGGCGCTCCGTGATCGAGGACCGCGCCGCGCTCGTGGCCCGGCGGCTGTCCTGGCTCAGCCTCGCGCTCGCCCTGACGGCGGGCGCCTTGATCGCAGGCTCCAGCCGCAGTGTGCTCGCCGGGTTTGCGGCGCTCTTCCTGCTCCTCCTCAGCGTTGCCGCGCTGACCCCTTCGGTGCTGCGGGCCGTGGCGCGACTCGCCTCGAGGGCGCTCGCCGGCATCAGCTCCGTGGGGCGCCTCGCGCTCGAGGACGTCGCCGGCTCTCTCAGCCGGACGGGCGTCGCGGTGGCGGCGCTTGGCATGGCGGTTGCGGCCATGATCGGCGTCTCCATCATGGTGGGGAGCTTCCGGCTGTCGCTGGGCCGATGGCTCGTACAGACGATGCGCGCGGACATCTACGTCGCGGCACCGGGCCCCGGGGCAGGGCGACCGGAGCGGCGTATCCAACCGGCGGTGCTGGACGCATTGCTTGCAACGCCCGGCGTCGCCGACCACAGCGCAAGCCGCTCGGTCGTCGTGCGCTCGGCACGCGGCGATATCGCGCTCGACGCACTGCGCCTCGCGCCGGGAAGCTATGCCGGCATCGACCTGACCGCGGGCGATCCGCGCACCGTGTGGAGGGATTACGGCCGTGGCGCGCTGCTGCTCTCCGACTCGCTCGCATGGCGCTTGAGCCTTCGCCCGGGCGAGCGCCTCTCACTGCTCACGGCAAATGGACCGCGCGCATTCCCGATCGCCGGCATCTATCACGAATACGGCAGTGGCCAGGGCAGCGCGATGATGAGCCTCGCCGTCTATCGCCGGCTTTGGCGCGACGATGCCGTCACGGCGGTTGGCTTGTATCTCGATCACGGTGTCCGGACCGCCACGGAGATCCCGCGCCTCGAGGCAGCCGCTGGCGCAGGGCAGGCGCTGCTCATACGGTCCAACGCGGACATCCGGGCGATGTCGCTCGAGATATTCGATCGGACGTTCGTCATCACCCGGGTGCTCTACTGGCTCGCGGCGGGAATCGCGGCCGTCGGGCTGGTGAGCGCGCTTCTCGCGTGGGAGCTCGACAGGATCCGCGAGCTCTCGATGCTGCGCGCGCTCGGGTTGACACCCCGGGGAGCGGCGGCACTCGTCGAGGCGCAGACCCTCTTCATGGGAGGCGCCGCGCTCCTCGCAGCGATTCCGGCGGGGGTGATCATCGCCGTGGTGCTCACCAAAGTCATCGACCGGCGCTCCTTCGGCTGGCACATCTCGTTGCACCTCGAGCCCGCGCAGTTTTTGAACGCGCTCGCGCTGGCCTTCGCCGCGGCCCTGCTCGCCGGCCTCTATCCGGCCTGGCGTGCGGCCGTGGGACCGATTGCCGGGCAGATGCGCGAAGAATGAGCATGCGCTCCGCAGCCCTGGCGGCGATCGCGGCCGTTGGCATGGTGTTCCCCGCGCATGCCTGCCGGGCGCAGCAGCCCTCCTTCGCGCAGGCTTTGGCGCCGGCGCCCCTGGTGTTTCCCCGCGACCAGGGGCCGCATCCCGACTTCCGTCAGGAATGGTGGTATCTGACCGGCAACCTGGACTCCGCCTCCGGCGAGCGCTTCGGCTTCGAGCTCACGGTCTTCCGCTTTGCGCTCGCGCCGGCCGCGCCCGCAGCCGCCTCGGTCAGCACCCGGCCGAGCGCCGACCGTTCGGCCTGGCGCACCCGTCAGATCTACCTCGGGCACTTCGCAGTGACGGATGTCGCCCGCCACAGGT
>DASZYK010000486.1:0-1769 GCA_035545455.1 Steroidobacteraceae bacterium | reverse complement strand
AAGTCATCGCCCTGCTGCGCAAGATCATTCCGCCCTACGCCATCGCGCAACCGACCCTGGAAACCGTCCTCGACCGGCTGACACCCGAGGCGCTGGCACGGTCCCGAGCGCGCCTCGAGGTGCTGCTGGCGGAGCGGGAGCGTCTGCTGGCGGCGCTCCCGCGGCTGAGGCGGATCACGCGAGTCTGGCCCAGCGCCGCCAATTTCGTGCTCGCGGAATTCGAGGACGCGGCGGCGGCTCTGGCACGCGCGCGCGAAGCCCGCCTGCTGGTCCGGGATGCGCGCGGCTACCCGGGACTGGGACGCGCGCTGCGCATTACGGTCGGGACGCCGGAGCAGAACGGCCGTTTGCTGGAGGCATGGTCATGACAAAATCGCCCGGAGCGATTTCGGCCAACCCGCGGCCCCGCGGGGGCGAGGCTCAGGATGAGTAACCGTCCAGCGCCGACGCTCTTCATCGACCGCGACGGCACTCTCGTGGAGGAGCCGTCCGACGAGCAGGTCGACTCCCTGGAGAAGGTCCGATTCCTGCCCGGCGTGTTCGCCGCGCTGGCGGACCTCTCGCGGCACGGCTACCGCCTGGTCATGGTGACCAACCAGGACGGTCTCGGGACCGACTCCTTTTCGCGGGACGCCTTCGAGCAGCCGCAGCGGTTCATCCTCGAGACGCTGCGGTCCCAGGGCATCGACTTCGATGCGGTCTTCGTCTGTCCGCATTTCAGCACCGACGGGTGCGCCTGCCGCAAGCCCAACACCGGGCTCGTGGAGGAATACATCCGCGCGAGCGGCGTGGACGTCGCCGCGAGCGCCGTGGTCGGCGATCGCGAGACCGACCTGCAGTTCGCGGCGAACCTCGGCATGCGCGCCGTGCGGGTGCGGCGCCACGGCACCCCCGAGGAGACCTGGCCCGCCGCGGTTCAGATCCTGACCGCCCGCCGCGCCCACGTTGACCGGCGCACGCGGGAAACCGCGATCGAGGTGCGCGTGAATCTCGACAGCCCGTCTCCCATCCGCATCGCCACGGGCATCGGCTTCTTCGATCACATGCTGGAGCAGCTCGCCAAGCACGGCGGCTTCGCGCTCGAGCTCACCTGCACGGGCGACCTCGACATCGACGAGCATCACACGGTGGAGGATTGCGCCCTGGCGCTCGGCGAGGCGCTGCGGCGCGCGCTCGGATCGAAGGTGGGCATCGCGCGCTACGGCTTCCTCCTGCCGATGGACGAGGCGCAGGCGCAGGTCGCGATCGACCTCTCGGGACGTCCCTTCGCGCAGTTCTGCGGACGGTTCAACCGGGAGTCGGTGGGCGGCCTGCCGACCGAGCTGGTGCCGCACTTCTTCCGCTCGTTGGCGGAATCCCTGGGCGCCGCGGTGCACGTCAGCGTGACAGGCGAGAACAGCCACCACATGATCGAGGGCTGCTTCAAGAGCGTCGGCCGGGCCCTGCGCCAGGCGCTGCGGCGCGAGGGCGCCGAGCTGCCGAGCACGAAGGGCGTTCTCTGAATGGATGCCGTGATCATCGACAGCGGCGGAGCCAACCTCGCCTCGCTGCAGTTCGCCTTCGAGCGGCTGGGGGCGCGCACGCACGTGAGCTCCGATGCGCGCGAGATCGCCTCCGCGGCGAGAGTCGTCCTGCCCGGCGTGGGATCGGCGCCCGATGCGATGCAGCGCCTGCGCGGATCGGGAATCGCCGCGGTGCTGCCGTCGTTGCGGCAGCCGGTGCTCGGCATCTGCCTCGGGATGCAGCTGCTCTTCGAGCGCTCGGAGGAG
>DASZYK010000485.1:0-13219 GCA_035545455.1 Steroidobacteraceae bacterium | reverse complement strand
CGATCGCCGCGTTCCTCGAGCGGCCCACCGTGCTCACCAACGACGAGGTGCGGGACGCTCCGCACATCGTCGCGTTCCGCAACGAGCACGTCATCGCCGGTTCCGGCCACATCGCCTACATCCGCGGCCTCGGAGCCGATGAGCATGCGCGCTACAGCGTCGTCCATGTCAGCGAGCGTCTGCGCGATCCGGACACCGGACATGCGCTGGGGTACCTGGGCATCTACACGGCCACGGCGCTGATCTCGCAGCCGGCCGGTCACCCCGCGCGCGCGGTGCTCATCGACACCGCACGCGAAACCCTGCGCGGCGACAAGCTGATCTCGACGGACGTCCAGATCCCCCTCAACCTGGAGCCCCGTGCCCCCGCCACCCAGGTCAACGGCAAGATCGCCTGGATCGTGGGCGACACGGGGGTCACCGCTCTCGCCGGACAATACGACATCGTGGTGATCAACCGCGGGTCGGATGCCGGGCTCGAGCCGGGCAACGTCCTGGAGGTCGACCAGGCGGGCCAGGTGGTGCGCGACACCTATGGCTCGCACGCCGGGGCGTTCCGGCAAATGGGCGCGATGGGAAGCTCGCTCGCGCCGCGCGTGAAGCTGCCGGACGAGCGGTCGGGAACGCTGCTCGTCTTCAAGACCTATCCGCAGCTGAGCTTCGGGCTGATCGTCGGCGCTTCGGACACGATCGCGATCGGGGACGTGGTCCGCAATCCTTGATCACTTCCTGTGCCTGACCAGGCCGGACGAGTTATTTCACGCGCGAGCGGGACGCGGGCGGCTTGCGGTTAGCCTTGCCGGGGACGGATTTGCCCTTGGCGGATTTCTTCGGCGCACTCGCGGCTCGGCGTCTGCCGCCATCGGCGGCTGTGCCGTTGCTGCGCTCCGCGACGGTCCTGGCGCGGCGCGGGGCGGCGGCATGAGCGCCTTCCGGTCTCCGTCCGGCGGCCGGCGCGCTGGCGCGGGGTCGTGCTGCCGCGGATGAGGAAGCGCGCGCTCGGGCGGAGCCCGGGCCGCTCGAGGGCTGCGGCGGTGCGCTCGAGGTGGCTTCCTTGGCGGGCGCGCGGCGCTTAGCGCCCCGGCCCCACCGTCCCTTGCCGCGCTCAGGCGCCTGCGCCAACAGTACGCGGCACTCCTCGAGCGTCAGGGACTTCGGTTCCCGGTCCTTCGGCACCTTGGCGTTCTTCCTGCCGTCGGTGATGTACGGGCCGTAGCGGCCATTCAGCACCTGGATGTTGTCGACTCCGAACTCGGCGATGATGCGGTTGGCGTCGGCCTCCTGCTTCAGGCGGATGACTTCGAGCGCCCGCTCGAGCGTCACCGTGTAGGGATCGTCCTCCTTCAGCGAGACGTACTTGCTGCCGTACTTCACATACGGACCGAATCGCCCGATGTTGGTGACGACCGTCTCGCCCTCGGCGGTCTCGCCCAGCGTGCGCGGCAGCTTGAAGAGCTCCATCGCATCGGCAAGCGTGATCGCGTCCATCTTCTGACCGGGCCGCAGGCCCGCGAAGCGCGGCTTCTCGACGTCGTCCTTGGTGCCGATCTGCACGAAGGGCCCGTAACGGCCCATCCGCACGGTGACCGGCTTGCCCGTGGCGGAGTCCTTGCCGAGCTCGCGCGCCTGCGCGACCTCTTCGCGCGAGACGTTCTTCTCTATCCGCTCCACCTGATGGATGAACGGCTTCCAGAACTTGTCGAGCGGCCGCGTCCACTCCTCCTCGCCGCGGGAGATCGCGTCCAGCTCGTCCTCCATCGCCGCGGTGAAGCCGTACTCCACGTAGCGGTGGAAATGGTGCGTCAGGAAGCGGTTGACGATCTTGCCGATGTCGGTCGGCACGAAGCGGCGGTTGTCCATCTCGACGTACTCCCGATCCTGGAGCGTCGAGATGATGGTGGCGTAGGTCGAGGGACGGCCGATGCCGTGCTCCTCAAGCGCCTTCACCAGCGAGGCTTCGGAGTAGCGCGGCGGCGGCTCGGTGAAATGCTGATCGGCATGCAGCGAGACCAGATCGACGAGATCTCCCTCCTGCAGCGGCGGCAGGACATGATCGTCCTCGTCCGCCTTCGCATCGTCCGCCCCTTCCTGATACACGGAGATGAACCCCGGCTTCACGAGCGTCGAGCCGTTGGCGCGCAGCACGTGACGCTCGGGACCGTCGGGTCCCGCGAGCATGTCGACTGCGACGGTATCGAAGACCGCCTGCGCCATCTGCGAGGCGACGGCGCGCTTCCAGATCAGGGCGTAGAGCCGGTACAGATCGCCGTCGATCCTGCCCTCGACGTCGCCCGGCGTGACCGCGGCCGACGTCGGCCGGATCGCCTCGTGCGCCTCCTGGGCATTCTTCGACTTCGTCTTGTAGATGCGCGGCTCCTCGGCCACCTCGCCGTTGCCGTAGAGCCGGGCCGCGACCTCGCGGATCTCCCTCACCGCCTCGGCCGCGAGCGACACGGAGTCGGTACGCATGTAGGTGATGAGGCCGACGTTGCCCTCGCCCAGGTCGACGCCCTCGTAGAGTTGCTGCGCCAGGCGCATGGTGCGCCGCGCGTTGTAGCCCAGCTTGCGCGCCGCCTCCTGTTGCAGCGTCGAGGTGGTGAAAGGCGGAGCGGGCGTGCGCCGCCGCTGCTTGCGATCCACCGCGATGACACGCAGCTGGCCGATCCGGTCCGGGGCACCGCCCTCGTCCAGACCCGCGGCCTGCCGGGCACCCGCGCGGATGGCGCTCTCGACCTCGCGGGCCTGCGTCTCATTGGTAAAAGAGAACTGCTCCACCTTCCTGCCGGCGTACTCGGTGAGCTTCAGCGGAAAGGAAGGCGATCGATGGGTGCCTTCGCCTTCGAGCGTCCAGTACTCCTGGGCGACGAAGGCCGCGATCTCCTCCTCGCGCTCGCAGATCATGCGCAGCGCCGGACTCTGCACCCTGCCCGCGGAGAGGCCGCGCCGCACCTTCTTCCAGAGGAGCGGCGAGAGGTTGAATCCGACCAGGTAGTCGAGCGCCCGGCGCGCCTGCTGCGCGTTCACGAGATCGAGGGAGAGATCACGCGGCTGCGCCACCGCCTCGCGGATGGCGTTGCGGGTGATCTCGTAGAAGACCACGCGATGGACCGCCTTGCCGTCGAGGCCCCCCCGGGACTTGAGGATCTCCTTCAGGTGCCAGGCGATCGCCTCGCCCTCGCGGTCGGGGTCGGTGGCGAGATAGAGCGCCTTGGACTTCGCGAGCCCGCGGGCGATGCTCTCGATGTGGCGCTCGTTCTTCTCGAGCACCTGATACCTCATCGCGTAGCCGTGGTCGGGGTCGACCGCGCCTTCCTTCGGCACGAGATCGCGCACGTGGCCGTAGGAGGCGAGCACCTCGAAGTCCTTGCCCAGGTATTTCTTGATGGTCTTCGCCTTGGCAGGCGACTCGACCACGACCAGATTGTCAGCCATGAAGCAGCGGGTCCCCGTGCTCGATCAGTGCCGGACGGGGCCGGCAGCGGCGGCCATGACGCTCTCGAAGCGGGCGAACGCCATTTCCTGATCCGGCTGACTCGAGAGGACGAGCAGCACCACCCATTTGATCTGCTCGACGTCCACCTCCTCGATGTCCAGAGCCAGCGCGCGCTCGATCACGAGCTCCCGCTGCTGCGGCGTGAGGACGCGCTGTCGATCGAGCAGCCCGAGAAAGGCCCGGCTGTCCGCCGAGAGCCGCGAGAGCTCGCCGTCCGCGAAGACACGCAGTCCGCCGCCGCCCTGCGCGGGCTCGGCCGGCCCGGGCGCCGCCCGCTGGTCACCCACCAGCGCCGACAGCCACTCCATCGCATGGACGACCTCGGTCACGGAGAAGCCGCGACTCTGCAGATCCTGCAGCATGTAGCGCCGCTCCGGGACGTCCGCCGGGTCGGCCAGCATGTAGTGGTCGTAAACGTAAATCAGGACTTTCAGAACACTGCCGGTGGTCATGTGGATATTCGGCCGTAAAGGCCGCCGGGATACGGCGCCACGCGCCCCTCAAGCTCGAGAATCAGCAACATCGAGGCGATCGACTCGCCGGACAAGCCTGAGCGGGCCACGAGCGTATCGATGGTCGTGGGTTCGAAACCGAGCGCATCTAACAGCATTTCATACTCCTTGTCCAATGGGGCGCCCGGGCCGGGGGGCGATCCGGGGGTGTCCCGGAGGGCCCCATGACAGATCTCAAGTCCTTGAATCTTCTGGATAAAGCTCAACTGCAGCAGCACGTCGTCCGGCTCCTCCACGAGGTGCGCTCCCTCCCGGATCAGATGGTGGCACCCCCGGGAGAGGGGGCTGCGGATCGACCCCGGCACGGCGAAGACCTCGCGCCCCTGATCGATCGCATGCCGCGCGGTGATCAGCGAGCCGCTCCCGTGGGCGGCCTCGACCACCAGGGTTCCCAGGGCCAGCGCGCTGATGATGCGGTTGCGGCGCGGAAAGTTCTGCCGCTGCGGCCCGGTTCCCGGCGGGAACTCCGATACGAGAGCCCCGGCAGCCCGGATCCGCTGCGCCAGACCGGCATTCCAGGGCGGGTAGATGCGGTCGAGCCCGGTGCCGAGAACGGCCACCGTGAGTCCGCCGGCGGCGAGCGCTCCCTCGTGGCTCGCCGCATCGATGCCGACGGCGAGCCCGCTGGGGATCACCAGCCCGGCCTGCGCCAGAGCGCCGGCGAGCTCCGCGGCGATCGCCCGCCCCGGCGGTGACGCGCTGCGCGCCCCGACCATGGCGAGCTGGGGCGAGCTCAGGACCGCCGCATCCCCGGCCACGTAAAGAGCCGGGGGAGCGCCGCGCGCCGCCGCGAGCAGGGGCGGATACTGGTCCGTGCCCCAGAGGATCAGCCGGGCGCCGCTGGCGTGCAGCCATTCGAGATCGGCGGCCAGCGCAGCCTCGTCGGGAGCCCGCAGATACTCTCGCGCCGCGGGCGGCAGGCGCACACGCGCGAGGACTTCCGGCTCGCACAGACGCTCCAGGTCGCCTCCCGCCTGAGCCGCCAGCGCCTGCACGTGATCCGCGGTGACCCCGGGGCTGCGCGCGAGCTTCACGCCGACGGTCTCGATGCTCATCCGCGGGAGCATAGAGACCTCGGCCGGGCTCAGGTCCCCTGAATATCGACCGTCTTTCTGCAGAAATGCAAGGAACGGCTGCCTGGCAGCCGGGTCCCGTCAACCGGCGGCTTCCAGGCTCGCCGCGACCTCGAGCCATCTCTCCTCCACCCTCGAGATCTCGCGCGACAGCTCACCGTGATGGGCACTCAGGCGCCGCTGCTCCTCGGTGGTTGCGGCCTCGTAGGTAGCCGGATCGCCGAGCCGCGACTCGAGGTCGGCGCGCTCGGCGGTCAGGCGCTCGAGCAGCGTCTCCAGCTCGCGCTGCTCGGCGCGCAGCGGTGTCAGGCGATTGCGGGCCTCGGCCTCGAGGCGGCGCTGCTCGCGGCGCGACGGCCCCGCGGGGACGCCGGACTCGGGACCGCCCTCCCCCTGCTGAGCGCCGGCGCCGCGGACGAGCCACAGCGCGTAATCCTCGAGGTCGCCGTCGAAGGGGGCGACCTCGCCGTTGGCCACCAGGAGGAAGCGATCGCAGGCGCCGCGCAGCAACGCGCGGTCGTGGGAGACGATCACCACCGCGCCGGCAAAGTCCTGCAGCGCCACGAGCAGCGCGTGGCGCATGTCGAGATCGAGGTGATTCGTGGGCTCATCGAGCAGCAGCAGGTTGGGCCTGCGGGCGACCAGAATCGCGAGCGCCAGGCGCGCCCGCTCGCCGCCGGAGAACTGGCGCGTCGGCTCGAAGACCCTGTCGCCGCGGAATCCGAAGCGCCCGAGGTGATTGCGCCGCTCGAGCTCGCTCCAACGTGCCTGCTCCGGGCCGCCGCGCCGCTCGAGCTCCGCGATGGCGGTGCCGTCGGCATCCAGATGCTCGAGCTCGAGTTGCGCGAAAAACCCTGTCGCGACATCCGGCGCCGTGTCGATGCTGCCGGCGAGCGGCATCAGCTGTCCGGCCAACACCCGCATCAGCGTCGACTTGCCGGCACCGTTGCGTCCGAGAATGCCGATGCGATCACCGGGACTGACGTCGAGCGAGACGTTGCACAACACCGTGCGCTCACCGTATCCGGCCGCAACGTGCTCCAGGGTGAGCAGGGGCCGTGGCAACTTCGCAGGCGCCGCGAATTCCCACTCGAAGCCCTCCTCGAGATGCAGCGGCGCGATGTCGGGCAGACGGGCCAGCCACTTCAGGCGGCTTTGAACCTGGCGCGCCTTGCTGGCCTGCGCGCGAAAACGGGTGACGAAGCTCTCGACCCGCGCGCGCTCACGCCGCTGGCTCGCCAGCATGGCCTGCGTGCGCTCGGCCTCAGCCGCCCGTTGCGTCTCGAAGGCGCTGTAGTTGCCCGCGTAGCTGCGCATCCGGCCGGCCTCGATGTGCAGGATGCGGCCGACGACCCCGTCGAGAAACTCGCGGTCATGCGACACGAGCACCAGAGTGCCGGGATAGGTCGTCAGCCAGCTCTCGAGCCACAGCACGGCGTCGAGATCGAGATGGTTGGTGGGCTCATCGAGCAGCAGCACGTCGGAGCGGCGCATCAGCGCGCGGGCGAGATTGGCCCGCATCTGCAAGCCGCCGGAGAACTGGCGCACCGGCCGCTCCAGGTCATCGGGCGCGAAGCCCAGCCCCGCGGCGAGCTGCGCGGCCCGGCTCCTCGCGGCATAGCCCCCCAATCGCTCGAACTCCGCGTGCAGCGACGCGAGGCGCGTACCGTGGGTGGCAGATGCCGCGGCCGCTCCTGCCGCGCTCCGGCATGGCGCTTCGGCTGCATGCGCCTCGCCGATCTGCGTCTCGAGCGCCGCCAGCTCGAGGTCCCCGCCGCGGACGTAATCCACCAGGGCCGCGTCCGTCTCCGGCAACTCCTGCGCCACCGCCGCGATCGCGAGCCCCGGGGGCGAGCGGTATTCGCCCGCATCCGGCGCGAGCTCGCCGCGAATCAGCGCGAGCAGAGTGGATTTCCCGCAGCCGTTGCGGCCGATGATGCCGACCTTCTCTCCGCGGAAAATGCTGCAGGTCGCCGCATCAATGAGCACCTGCGGCCCGCGGCGCAGGCGGACGTCGGAAAGGGTGAGCACGGAAACGCCCTCAGCCGCGAGGCGCAGTGGTCATCGGCACGCTCATTCGGCCTCTGCGGGGCCCCGGGGCATCAGGCACGCGGCTCGCCAACGGCGGCCGCGTTGGGGTCGTGCGTATAGCGCCTGAACGCCGGCCCCGACGTCGCCTGGCGCTGCAGCAGCGTGAGCAGCTCCTCGGCCTTCAGCGGCTCGCCGAAGAGCCGCCCCTGCGCGTAATGACAGCCGTTGCGGCGCAGAAACTCGAGCTGGCTCACCGACTCCACGCCTTCCGCGATCACATCCATCTCCAGATTCCGCCCCATCTCGATGATGGTCCGCACCAGTGTGGCATTGCCGACGTTCTCGCCGACGTCGCGTACGAAAGACTGGTCGATCTTCAGAGTATCGATCGGGAACTGCTGCAGGGCGGAGAGCGAGGAGTAGCCGGTGCCGAAGTCGTCGATCGAGAGATGCAGGCCCATCGCATAGAGCTCATCGAGGAGGCGGACGGTGCGCTTGGCATCCGCCATGAGAGTGGTCTCCGTGATCTCGAGCTCGAAGGCGGTCGGTGAGACCCCGTGGCGGCGAAACACCGAGCGGCAACGCAGGATGAAGCTCGCCTGGCGCAGCTGCTTGAGCGAAAGGTTGAGCGAAATGCGGCCGGGATCGCCGATCTCGGACTGCATCTGCCGGTAGTCGACGCAGACGCGGTTCAACACCCACTCGCCGATGTCGAGGATGAGGTTGGTCTCCTCGGCGAGCGGGATGAACTGCGAGGGCGGGATGTCGCCGTGCCCCGGCAGGCGCCAGCGCAGGAGCGCCTCCGCGCCGATGATGCGGCCGGTGGCCAGGTCCACCTTCGGCTGGTAACGGATCACGAGCTCGTCGCGCTCGAGCGCGCGGCGCAGCTTGCTCTTCAGGATGAGCCGCTCCACCGCTGCGGCGTTCATCTCCGGCGAGTAGAAGGCGAACGTGTTGCCGCCATTCTGCTTCGAGTAGTACATGGCCGCATCGGCGTTGCGGATGAGATCGATGACGTTCTCCGCGTCGCGCGGGCAGAACGCAACCCCGATGCTGGCGGTGAGAAACACCTCGTGCTGGTTGAGCTGGTAGGCGCGGCTCACCTCCGTGAGCACGGCGCGCGCGAGGTGCGCGATCGGCCCGCGGTTGTCGGCTTCGGCGGGCAGGCCGTCGATGCACAGCGCGAACTCATCCCCCGCGAGACGCCCGAGCAGCGCGCCCTTCGGCAGCGCGCCCGTCAGCCGCTCCGCCAGCACCTCGAGCACGCGGTCTCCGGAGCCGTGCCCGAACGTGTCGTTGACCTCCTTGAAGCGATCCATGTCGAGGTAGAGCAGCGCCACCGCCCGCCCGCTGCGCAGCCCCCTTGCGATGGTCTGCTGCAGCACGTGATGGAACTGCATGCGGTTGGGGACCTTCGTGAGCGCATCGTAGCGGGCGAGATAGCGGATGCGCCGCTCCGCGCGCTTGCGGTCGGTGATGTTCCGCGCGACGAAGATGTTGCCCTGGAACTGCGGGTCGGCGCTCTCTATTCTCGAGCCCGTGAGCGACACCGGGATGGTCTGGGCGGCCCGGGTGCGCACCAGGGTCTCGCGCGTCTCCTGCGCCGCCTGCAGCAGATCGAAGCCTTCGCGCTCGCGCTCGTCGAGAATGGAGACGATGCCGCGGCCGAGGATCTCCTCCTCGCTGTGGCCGAGGAGCTTGCAGGCCGCGGAATTGGCCACCTTCACGACGCCGTCCGGAGAGGTGACGAACACGGCGTCCGTCATGCTGTTCAGGACGCTGTGAAGGTAATTCTTGTGGATGGTCGACTGGCGCAGCCGCGAGCGCATGCGCTCGAGCGCCTGCTCGAGCTCGCCGATGATGTCGCTGCGGCGCACCTCGATCTGCCGGGTGTAGTCGCCCTGCCCCACGCGCTCGGCGCTGCGGATGAGCGCCGCCGTCGATGACTGGATGCCGCGGGCCGCCCGCCAGGCGACCACGGCCGCGGCCAGACTGCCGAGCACGGCGAGAGCGCTGACCCCCTGAACGGTGCGCGTATCGGGCGGATGACGCCAGATGAAGAATCCGATCACCGCCGCGGTCGCGAACAGCACGACCGCGAACGCGGCGCTCGCGTACTTCAGCTTGAGATTCGCGGAGGTCACTTGGGGATTGCCGGATGATCGAGGCGATATTAACCGCCACCCCCTCCTTTAACCATAAGACGGAGCGAAAGCAAGTGAAGGAGCGGCGCAGCAGGCGGCTGTGGGCCGCAGCCATGAAGCGGAGGACCCTGCGCCCAGGCACATGGACGTGCCCCGCCGCCGAAGGTGGCGGAGCCTCGGGCAAAAAGACCGCGCTCTTTGCCCGAGGCGCGCTGGGCCGGGCAGGGTGCGACGCATGCGTCGCACGGGTGGTCATGGATGGCCGCCCCGGAGCTTTGCGCGCAGCAGGGATTGCGCAGCGCAGAGCCCGGATCCGGCGCTTCAAACTAATATCCCGACCACACTTTCTTGATGTAACCGACCATCAGGCCGCGCATGGTGGACATGGGGTCCGCGGCCGCGGCGAAAATCGGCGGCTTGCGCCGCAGCAGCCGCCAGTTCTCGCTCCGCAGAACCTGCCGCAGATAATCGACGTTGCGGTCGATGGCTTCCATGTAGGGATTCCTGCCGCCGTAGAGGACCTCGAGATAGCGGTAGGCGGAGCCGAACTCCCCCTCCAGGCGCTTCTGGCGCACCTCGGCCACGAATTCCGGGGTCTGGCGCAGCAGGTCGAGGCCGGACGCGTATTTCACGTGACGGCCGCCATTGGCCGCAATGGGCAGCGCGACGCCGCCGAGGACGAACTCCGCGTACAGCCGGTCGCGGCATTTCTCCAGGTAACAGCGGTCGGCCATCTGCGCGATCATGTCGGCCGTGCCGAGGAGGTGGCCCACGATGATGTCGCGCGGGTCGGGCACGCGGGCCTCGATCTCGGCGAACGGCAGCTCGTAGCCGGTGAAGTGGATGATCTCGCGCGCCACGGGCACCCAGGAACCGAGGCCCACGACGGGCAGGAACTCCTCGAGAAAGCGCGCGCCGCGGGAGACGTGGGTGCGGGTGAATTCGGCGCCGTTGCGCGAGTCCTGGTCGTCCGCGCGCCGCAGGTATCCGACGTCGTGGAAAAGCCCGGTAATGAGGCCCGCGACCGCCCGCTCGCCGCCCAGGCGCCGAGCCTCGCCCGCCTGGCGCTCGAATCCGACGAGCAGACGGGCCAGCGCCAGCGTGATGTCGAGCGTGTGCTGACGGTCGTGGTAGACGGTATCCACCCCGTGAAAGCCGGGAACCTCGCCCGCGAACAGCCGCTCGAAGTGCTCGAAGGACCGCCGCAGCGGCTCCATGGGCGCATCCGGCCAGGTGGGCCGGTAAAGCGCCTCGACCGCGCGCAGCACCGCCTCCGGCGAGCTCACCTGGACGGAATTGGTGACGTCGAAGTCACTGCGCCGGGCGCTGCTCATTCTGGTGGTTTGTAGCACGGCGTCGGGCCGATCCCGGGAGCGATATTCGGATCAGTCTAGGAGCCGTGCCCTCCCCGCCACTGCGACGCGCTGCTCATTTCCATGCGCTCGCGCCCCGGAAGGGGCCCCTAGGTGGCTGTTTCCCCGGGAGCCACGATGCCGTGCTGCACCAAAAGGGGGCGAATCTCCGGCCGGCGCCCCCGGAAATCGACGAAGGCATCCAGCGCATCCCGGCTGCCCCCCCGGGAAAGGATGGAGTCGAGAAACCGCTGCGCCGTGGCCCGGTCGAATACGCCGCGCTCCTCGAAGGCGGAGAAGGCGTCCGCGGCCAGCACCTCGGCCCATTTGTAACTGTAGTACCCGGCCGCGTAACCGCCCGCGAAGATATGCCCGAAGCTGTTCGGGAACCGGTTCCACTCCGGCACCGGGACGACCGCCACCTGCCGGCGCACCTCCTGCAGCACCTCCCGCACCCGGCCGCCCCGCTCCGGGGAATACTCCGCGTGCAGCCGGAAGTCGAACAGCGCGAACTCGAGCTGCCGCGCCATTTGCAGCCCCGCGTGGAAGCTGCGCGTCGCCCGCAGTCTGTCCTGGGTCTGCGCCGGCAGCGGCGCCCCGGTCTGGTAGTGACTGGAGATGCGGCTGAGCACGTCCGGGTGCCACGCGTAGTTCTCCATGAACTGGCTCGGCAGCTCAACGGCATCCCATGCGACGCCGTTGATGCCCGCGATGCTGGGGTAGTCGACACGAGTGAGCAGATGGTGCAGGCCATGCCCGAACTCGTGAAACAGTGTCAGCACATCGTCATGCGTGAGGAGAGCGGGCCGGCCCTCGCCCGGAGGCAACACGTTGCACACCAGGTAGGCCGTCGGCAGGGCGGAGCCGGATGCCAGATGCTTGCGCCCGATGCATTCGTCCATCCATGCGCCGCTGCGCTTGTTGGGGCGGGCGTACGCATCGAGATAGAAGCTGCCGACCGGCCGACCCGCGGCGCTCTCGATCTCGAAGAACCGCACGTCCGGATGCCATATCGGAGCGCCGGCGCGTTCCCGGATCCGGACGTCGAAGAGTCTCTCGGCGACCTCGAACAGCCCCGCCAGCACCCGCGGCAGGGGGAAGTAAGGACGCAGCTCCTCCTGGGACACCGCGTAACGCTCGCGCTGCAGCCGCTCGGCGAAGAAGCCGACATCCCACGCCTCGAGCCTGCGCCCGGCGAAGGCCTCCAGCTCCGCGAACTCCTGCAGGGCCGCGGGACGGGCGGATCGCGACAGCTCCTCGAGGAACTGCATCACTTCCGCGACGCTGTGCGCCATGCGGGTGGCGAGGGCATATTCGGCGTAATTGCCGAATCCGAGAGTGCGCGCCGCCTCGTGACGCTTGCGCAGAATCCGCTCCATGACATCCTCGTTGTCCCACTTTCCGGCGTTGGGACCCTGGTCGGAAGCGCGCGTGCTCCAAGCCTCATAGAAGGCGCGGCGCAGCACATCCGACTCCGCGTCAGTGACGACCGCGACGTAGGTCGGCTGATCGAGCGTCAGGACCCAGCCTTCGAGCCGCTGATCGTGCGCGCGCCGCCGCGCCTGCTCGATGAGCGTCTCATTGAGGCCACGCAGCAGCGCCCCGTCGGTGACACGGTAGCTCCAGGCGTTGGTCGCATCGAGCACGTTCTCTTCGAACTTCGCCTGCAGCGCCGTCAGCTCCAGCATCACGTCCTTGAAGTGTTGCTTGTCGGCCGCGCCGAGTCCGACACCGGCGAGACGGAAGTCCCGCAGGGCGTGCTCGAGCACTCGGCGCTGCACCGGATCGAGGGCGGCGCCTTCCCGCTCCTCGATCGCGCGGTAAGCCTGGTAGAGCGGCTCGCTCTGGGCGAGATCCGTCTGATAGGCCGAGAGCAGCGGCAGACAGGTGTTGTAGGCGGCACGCAGAGGCTCGGAGTTGAGCACCGCGTTCAGGTGGCTCACGGGGGACCAGGCGCGCGACACTCGATGGTGCAGCTCTTCGAGCGGCTCGACGACGGTGGCGAAGGTCGGCACGGGCCGCGCGGCGATCTCCCCCATCCGCGTCCGGGCGCGCGACAGCAGCTCGCGCACCCCCGGCTCCACGTGCTCCGGGCGGATACGGGGGAAGGGGGGCAGCGGCTCTTCGGCGAGCAGAGGATTGTCCATCAGGCACCTATCTGGGCGGCTAGAATGAAATCATGAGTGAGTTCGACCTGATTGTCATCGGCGGCGGCAGTGGCGGCCTGGCCGCGGCCCAGCGTGCGGCGGAGCATGGGGCCAGGGTGGCGCTGGTGGAGTCGCACCGCCTGGGCGGCACGTGCGTGAACGTCGGCTGCGTGCCGAAGAAAGTCATGTGGAACGCGGCCAGCCTCGCCGAGGGACTGCGCGACGCGCCGGACTATGGCTTCGCGCTTTCGGCCGGAGCGCACGATTGGGCGCTGCTCAAGGAGAAGCGCGACGCCTACGTGCTGCGCCTGAACGGCATTTACGAAGGCAACCTCGCCAAGCGCGGGGTGACGCTGATCCGCGGCCGGGCGCACTTCGTGGATGCCGGTACGGTGGCCGCGGCCGGCGCGACGCTCTCGGCCGCACACGTCGTCATCGCCACCGGCGGCCGGCCTCTGCTGCCGCCC
>DASZYK010000484.1:0-3291 GCA_035545455.1 Steroidobacteraceae bacterium | reverse complement strand
CGCCGAGCTGGGGGATCGTCTGGTGACTCTCATCGATGACCAGCAGCGCATCGCGCGGCAGGTAATCGAACAGGCAGGGCGGCGGCTCGCCCGGGGCCCGGCCGGAGAGATACCGGGAGTAGTTCTCGATGCCGGCGCAGTAGCCGACCTCCTTCAGCATCTCCATGTCGAACAGGGTGCGCTGCTCGAGCCGCTGCGCCTCGAGGAGCTTGCCGGCCTCGCGCAACTGCTTGAGGCGCTCGCGCAGCTCCTCGCGGATGTGATCGACGGCGCCGATCAGCCGCTCGCGCGGAGTGACGTAGTGCGTCCCGGGATAGACCGTGAACCGCGGCACCTTGCGCGCCACGGCGCCCGTCAGCGGATCGAAGAGCGCGAGCGAGTCGATGGTGTCGTCGAAGAGCTCCACCCGCAGGGCCTCGCGCTCGGACTCCGCGGGGAAGATGTCGATCACATCGCCGCGCACCCGATAGGTGCCCTGCGTAAGATCCATGTCGTTGCGCGTGTACTGCATGTCCGCGAGGCGGCGCAGGAGCTGGCGCTGATCGATGCGGTCGCCCCGGTCGAGGTGCAGGACCATCGCGAGATACGCCTTCGGATCGCCGAGGCCGTAGATCGAGGAGACGGTGGCCACGATGATCGAGTCCGGCCGCTCGAGCAGCGCCTTGGTGGCGGAGAGGCGCATCTGCTCGATGTGCTCGTTGATCGAGGCGTCCTTCTCGATGTACGTATCGGAGGACGGCACGTAGGCTTCCGGCTGGTAATAGTCGTAGTAGGAGACGAAATACTCCACCGCATTGTGCGGAAAGAAGCCGCGGAACTCGCCATAGAGCTGCGCGGCGAGTGTCTTGTTGTGCGCGAGCACGAGAGTCGGACGCTGGACGCGCTGAATCACCTGGCTGACGACATAGGTCTTGCCGCTGCCCGTGACGCCGAGCAGCGTCTGCGCGCTCAGGCCGTCGCCCAGGCCTTCGACGAGCTTGTCGATCGCCCCGGGCTGGTCGCCCGCAGGCTCGAAGTCCGCCTCGAGTTTGAACGGAATCTGTTCCATGCCGCTCCTGTCGTTGCGCGCACGCTACGCGCGATGGAATGGTGGGGATCGCCGTGATCCCTTAATATAGTGGTGCCTGCCCCTTTTCGGTGAACCACAGGAATCTCCGTGACCCTATCCGTCTCACGACGCGTCCAGCGCGTCAAGCCATCGCCTACGCTTGCCGTCACCGCCCGCGCCGCGCGGCTCAAAGCCGAGGGCAAGGACGTGATCGGCCTCGGCGCCGGCGAGCCCGATTTCGACACCCCGGTGCCGATCGCGCAGGCGGGCATCGACGCCATCCGCGGCGGGTTCACGCGGTACACCAATGTGGAAGGCATCAACGAGCTCAAGGACGCCATCATCGCGAAGTTCGCCCGCGACAATGGCATCCAGTACGAGCGCTCGCAGATCCTGGTGTCCTGCGGCGCAAAGCAGACGATCTTCAATCTCTGCATGGCGCTGCTCGACAAGGATGACGAGGCCATCATCCCGGCGCCCTACTGGGTCTCCTATCCCGACATGGTGCTGCTCGCGGACGCGCAGCCCGTCATGCCGTTCGCAGGCGCCGCGCAGGGTTACAAGATCACCGCCCGTCAGCTCGCGGCGGCCATCACGCCGAAAACCCGGCTGCTGCTGCTCAACAGCCCCTGCAATCCGACGGGCGCCGCCTACACCCGCGCGGAGCTGCGCGCCCTGGGGGAGGTGCTGCTCGAGCACCCGCGCATCGTCATCGGCACGGATGACATGTACGAGAAGATCTACTGGGGCTCGGAGCCCTTCTGCAGTCTCCTCACGGCGGTGCCGGAGCTCTACGGCCGCACCGTCACCATCAACGGCGTCTCCAAGGCCTACGCCATGACGGGCTGGCGCATCGGCTACTGCGGCGGACCGAAGGAGCTGATCGCCGCGATGTCGACCATCCAGGGTCAGTCGACCTCGAACGCCTCGAGCATCTCGCAGAAGGCGGCGGTCGCCGCCCTGGCAGGCGACCAGACCTGCGTCGCGACGATGAACGAGGCCTTCAAGCAGCGGCACGACTACGTCGTCGGCGCACTGAACGGCCTGCCGGGAGTGAGCTGCCTGCCGGGCGCCGGCACCTTCTACGCCTTCGCGGATGTCTCCAAGGCGATGGTCACGCTCGGTTGCAGCACGGACGGCGAGTTCGCCGAGCTGCTGCTCAACGAGGGCGGCGTAGCGGTCGTGCCGGGCTCGGGCTTCGGCGCCCCCGGCCACATGCGCATCTCCTTCGCCTGCAGCCTGCAGACGCTGGAGAAGGCGATCGAGCGCATTGCGCGCGTCCTCGCCACAGCCGGCGCGGTGGCCAAGAGCGCTTGAGGGGCGATGGGCTGGCGGATCCTCGCGGACCTGCTGGTCGTCCTGCATCTCGCCTTCACGGCATTCGTCATCTTCGGCGGCTTCCTGGCGTGGAAGTGGCGGCACGCGGTGCTCGCCCATCTGCCGGCGCTCGCGTGGGGATTCTGGGTGGAGATCTCCGGGCAGATCTGCCCGCTGACGCCGCTCGAGATCCGCCTGCGGGGGCTCGCGGGCGAGGCGGGCTACTCCGGCGGCTTCCTCAATCACTACGTCGTCCCGATTCTCTACCCGCCCTGGCTCACGCGCCCCGACCAGTGGGCGCTCGCCGCGCTCCTGCTCGCGATCAACCTCATCGCCTACGGCGTGCTCATTCTCAAGCTGAGGAAGTCCCGCCGGCGGCCCCCTCGCCGACCGATTGCTTGACTATTCTCGGGCCCTCGCCTCAGAATTCGCGCCCTTTCGCGATTCCATCGCACGGTTCCCCGGTAGCTCAGTCGGTAGAGCGTCGGACTGTTAATCCGTTGGTCGTTGGTTCGAGTCCAACCCGGGGAGCCATAAAATCAATAACTTGCAATGCGGCTCACGCAGCATCCCGATCGGATGCGGCGCGGACACCGGCACCTCGTGCTGACGATCGAGTAACTCCTGCGCCCAGCGATTTTGCCGACTGCAAGTCGAAAGGACGCGCGCAGGCCGCCGACGGAACTGGCCGCCCGGCAGCATCGGCCGCGTGACGTCCACCTTCTGAGGCGGCGTCAGGTCGCACTCGGCTCGCCAACCTGTGAATGCAAGCGGTTGCGCCGCGTGGCGCGCTCGGTCAGGAGCAGCGCAGCCAGGACAAGCATCGCCGCCAACACGAACGCCGCGCCGGGAAGGCGACGCGTCGGCGCATGATTGCCGATGAAGAGCGCGAACAGATTGGCGAAGATTGCCGGCCCGACGATACC
>DASZYK010000483.1:0-3878 GCA_035545455.1 Steroidobacteraceae bacterium | reverse complement strand
TGGACGAAGCCGTTGCGACCGCGCGCAGCGCCACCGCTCAGCAGCGCGCCGCGCAACAGCGGGTCCGGAGCGCCGAAGCGCAGATCGAGTCGGCACAGGCGGCGGTCGCCGGGGCGCGCGCCCGCATCGCGACGGCCGCGGCAGGGGTCCAGCAATCGAGGCTCAACCTGGGCTACACGACGGTGACGGCACGGGTCGATGGATACGTCGCGAACCGGTCGGTGGCGGTCGGCACGTATGTCACACCGGGCCAGCAGATGATGGCGATCGTGCCGCTGCACCTCTGGGTGCAGGCCAATTTCAAGGAGACCCAGATCGCGCGGCTCAGGCCCGGGCAGAGCGTGAAGGTGCACATCGATGCCTGCCCGCGGGCCGACGCCCGCGGGCACATCGTCTCCATCCAGCGCGGGTCGGGCGAGGCGTTCGCGCTGCTGCCGCCGGAGAACGCCACCGGCAACTACATCAAGGTGGTGCAGCGCGTGCCGGTGCGGATCGCGCTCGACTCGGTGCCGGCGGGCTGCGTGCTCGGCCCCGGCATGTCGGTCGAGCCGACCGTGAGGGTGCGCTGAGTGCCCGAGCCGCCCGCGCAAGCCGGCCGCTCCGGTGAGGGATGGACCCCGGCGCGCTCGGTCGCCGGCAACCGCAGCCCCTGGCTCATCGCCAGCGTCATCGCCATCTCGGCCTTCATGGAGGTGTTGGATACCGCGATCGCCAATGTCTCGCTGAATCACATCGCGGGCGCCACGTCCTCGAGCTACGACCAGGCGACCTGGATCCTGACCAGCTATCTGATCGCCAACGCCGTCGTGATTCCGATGAGCGGCTGGCTGTCGGATGTGTTCGGCCGCAAGCGCTACTACATGACGAGCGTCGCGATCTTCACCTGCGCATCGCTCTGCTGCGGGCTCGCTCCGTCGCTCGGCTTCCTGATCATCGCGCGCATCGTGCAGGGCATCGGGGGCGGTGGCCTGCAGCCGGTCACGCAGGCGATGCTCATCGACACCTTCCCGCCGGCATCGCGCGGCAAGGCGATGTCGGTTTACGGGCTCACCGTGATCCTCGCGCCCATGATCGGGCCGCTGCTCGGCGGCTGGATCACCGATCAGTTCTCCTGGCACTGGATCTTCCTCATCAACGTGCCGGTGGGACTGCTGTCACTGACGCTGGTCGAGACGATGGTGGATGAGCCGCCGCTCATCGTCGAGGAGCGCCGGCAGCGCTGGGCGCGGGGAGTGCATTTCGATCTTCCCGGGGCGGCGCTCATCGCTCTCGCGCTCGGCTCGCTCGAGGTGATGCTCGACCGCGGTGTGCAGGATGACTGGTTCGCGAGCCCGCTCATCCGCGGCGCCGCGATCATCGCCGGCGCCTGTCTCCTCGCCTTCGTCATCTGGGAGCTCATCGAGCGCGATCCGCTGCTCGACATGAGTCTCTTCGGGTACCGCAGCTTCGCCTCCGCGACCGTCATCATCATGACGATCGGCGTGATCCTCTTCGGCACCACCCAGTTCATCCCGCAGCTCATGCAGCAGGTGCTCGGCTACACCGCCCAGCAGGCCGGCCTCGCCCTGACGCTCGGAGGCATCATCACGCTGATCACCATGCCTCTGGCGGGCATCCTCTCCGGCCACGTGCAGCCGCGCATCCTCATGGGCGGCGCCTTCGTCGTCGAGGCGCTGGCCATGTGGCACATGACCCACTTCGCCACCACGGTCACCTTCGGTGACATCGCGCTCGCGCGCATGTGGCAGAGCGCGCCCATTCCGTTCCTGTTCGTGCCGCTGATCAGCGCCGCCTACGTCGGGCTGCCCGGGTCGAAGACCAACAGGGCCTCGGCGATGATCTCCGTGGGGCGCAATCTCGGCGGCAGCATCGGCATCTCGCTCGTGCAGGCGCTGCTCGCCCGGCGTGAGCAGTTCCATCAGACGCGGCTCGTCGCGGGACTGCAGCCGCTCAACCCGGTTTACGCGCACGGCATCCACTCCCTGACTCAAACGCTCACGGCGCGCGGCGCGCCGCCGGCGGCGGCCTCGCGGATGGCGCTCGGGACCCTCTACCAGGTCGTGCGGCGCCAGGCGGACATGATGGCGTTCAACGATGTTTTCTGGGTGCTCACCGTGTTCATCGCGCTCACGCTCCCCATGGTCCTTCTGCTCAGGCACGCTCCGCTCGAGCGCGAGCATGCGCGCGGCCGCCCGGCCGCCGTCGCCCACGGTGCCTCCTGAAAGGCGCCTGCGGACGCCGCCGTTCGCGCGCTACAATAGCGTATGAGCCAAACCACACCCGACGGGGTCACGGAATACGACCCCGAGGAAGTCCAGGCGCTGCTCGAGCAGGGGCGGGTTCTGCTGGTCGATGTCAGGGAGCCGATGGAGTACGCGGTCGAGCGCATCGCCGGCGCTCTGCTCTATCCCCTGTCGACTTTCGATGCCGCGCACCTTCCGCCGGACGGCGAGCGAGCGGTGGTCTTTCACTGCGCCGCGGGCGGCCGCTCGCTGACGGCGGCGCGCATGCGTCGAGCCGCGGGGCAGCCGGCGGCCCACATGGCCGGCGGCATCTCGGAGTGGAAAGCACAAGGCCTGCTCACCGTGCGCGTCGGCGTGCGCCAGGCTTGATCGAGTCCGATCACCGCCGGGCGATCCGCTCGTTCGTCACCCGCAGCGGCCGCATCACGCCCGCGCAGGAGCGCGCGCTCGAAGCCTTGTGGCCGAAGTACGGGATCGAGCTCGGCGGCGCGCCGCTCGATCTCGATGCGATCTTCGGCCGCCGCGCCCGGCGGGTCGCCGAGATCGGCTTCGGCAACGGCGAGAACCTGCTTGCCCTCGCGGCCGCGCGCCCGGCGGAGGATTTCCTCGGCATCGAGGTGCACCGGCCGGGCGTCGGGCGGCTGTTGCTGCAGCTCGAGCAGCGCGCGCTCGGCAATGTCAGGGTGCTCTGTCACGATGCCGTGGAGGTGCTGGAGCGGTATCTCCAGGGGCAGTGCCTGGACGAGATCCTCATCCTCTTTCCCGATCCCTGGCCGAAGAAGCGCCACCACAAGCGGCGGCTCATCCAGCCGCCGTTCGCCGGTCTGCTGGCCGCGCGGCTGAAGGAGGGTGGAGCACTGCGCCTCGCCACCGACTGGGAGCCCTACGCCGAGGAGATGCTGACGACGCTCTCGGCGGAGGCGCGGCTGCGCAACGTCGCCGCGGATGGGGGCTTCGTGCCCCGGCCCGCGGAGCGCTCGCCGACGCGGTTCGAGCGCCGGGGTGAGCGCCTCGGGCATCAGGTGTGGGACCTGGAATTCCGGCGCACGGGCCGGACCGGCCCCTAACCGGGCCTGACGAGAAACGCGGCACGCAGCCCGTCGATCACGAACTGCACCGCCAGCGCCCCCAGCACAACGCCGAGCAGCCGGCCGGCGACGTTCACGCCCGTCACGCCCATCAGCCGCATGAGCGGCTCCGCCAGCAGCATCAGCACGAGCGAGATGACGAGCACCAGGGCCGCGGCCGCGAGCAGGGCCAGGAAGAGCACGGGCTCGCGCAGAATGTGGACCGGCCCGAACCAGAGGAGCACCGTGGCGAGCGCGCCGGGGCCGGCGATGAAGGGGAAGGCCACGGGAAAGACGGAGATATCCGCCCGCCGGCGGCTCTCCGCCCGCTCGTCGCTCGAGGTGCGGCTGCCCGACTCACGCGCGAAGACCATCTCGAGCGCGAGCAGAAAGAGCAGCACGCCGCCGAAGATGCGGAATGCCCCGAGGCTGATGCCCATCACCGCCAGGAACGGCGCCCCGCCCAAGGCAAAGAGCACCAGGATGGCCGCCGCGACCCACACGGCCTTGACGGCCATTCGCCGCTGGTACTCGCGGGTGGCGCCGCGAGTCAGGCCGCTGAAGAGGG
>DASZYK010000482.1:0-2056 GCA_035545455.1 Steroidobacteraceae bacterium | reverse complement strand
CTCCGGGACGCACGAGGTGGAGATCTTCTGGCACTTCGCGCCGGAGTGCCGTGTCGAGTATGTGAACGGCCGCGTTGCGGCGGAGCGTGACGGCCTGCGTCTCGAGATCGATCCTCCCGACATGCTGTCGGTCTCTCTCGCGCGGGGACGGACGGCCGCGGACGGCGACGGCCGGCCGCTCGGCTGGTTCTCGAGCGGATTCGACCTCAAGGTCCCGGCGACGGCCGTCGTCTTTGCGGGCCGTATCCGCGGCGATACGCGGCTGGAGTCGCGCCTGCGGATTCCGCGCGGGCGCTCGCCGGCGGCTTGAAGCCGCCCGTGAGGCCCGCCGCCGGCGCGCGCGCACCCGAGACGGGCGCGAACAGCATCTCGTAAGCCTCGAGGAGCCTCGGTACCTCGTATTGCCAGGCGAGCTGGCGCTCCACGCGCTCCCGTCCGAGCCGGCCCATGCGCTCGCGCCGAGCCGGATCGTCGAGGAGCGTCACGATCTTGCGCGCGAAGTCGCGAGCATCATTCGGCCGCGCATAGAGCGAGGCGTCGCGGGCCGAGTAGCGCCCCTCCGTGAGCTCGAACTGCACGATCGGCTTGCCGAGCGCCATGTACTCCATGATCTTGTTCATGGTGGACATGTCGTTCATCGGGTTGACCTCGTCGCAGTTGACGCAGACGTCCGCAGTGTTGAGCGCCTCGAGCAGCTCATCGTCGGGCACTCGGCCGAGGAAATCGACGTAAGGGCCGAGGTCCATCCGCGAGGCCAGACGGCGCATGTCCTCGAGCGCGGGGCCGCCGCCCACGAGGACGAACTGCACATCCTCCCGTCCCAGGTCGCGCACGATGTGCCGGGCCGCCTCGAGCAGGTACGGGATCCCCTCCTGCGCGCCCATGACCCCGACATAGCCCACGAGATGTTTCCGTCCGCGCTTCAGTCGCGGCACGGGCGGCAGGATCCTCAGCCGCTCGAGACTCGGTCCCGAGCGCACCACGAACACCCTCTCCGGCCGCATGCGCCCGCGCTCGAGCGCGATCCGCCGGTAGCTCTCGGTGGTGGCGATGGAGACATCCGCCGTGAGGAAGGTGAGCCGCTCGGAGAGGCGCACCAGGCGGTAGAGGAGGCCGCGGCGGCCGAACTTCGCCTCGTAGAGCTCCGGGTTGATGTCGTGATGGTCGAAGAGGAAGCGCTTGCCGGCGATCATCCTGAAGAGCGCGCCGATGAGGAAGATGTTGTCGGGCGGATTGCAGGCGTGGATGGCGTCGAACCCGTGGCGGCGCAGCACCTTCACCGAGAGCACGAGCTCCCAGAAGAGAGAGGAGGCGTACTCCAGCACGTAGCCCCAGGCGCCTCTCGCCTCCAGCGGCAGCGGATGCCGGTAGATGTGTATGCCCTGCAGGCATTCGTAGCGGGCGGTGTGCCCGCGCCCCACCGGGCAGATCACCGCGACCTCATAGCCATGCGCCTTCAGCGCGGTCGCTTCCTGCCAGACGCGCCTGTCGAAGGGCACGGGCAGGTTCTGGACGATGATGAGGATGCGTCTACCAGCAGATGCCGGTGTAATTGGCATGGCGCTCCTCGATCTGCCGGATGCGCACGAAGTCGATCACGAGCTGATCGGAGCGCAGGTTGTCGGCGAGCCCGGTGAACTCCTCGCCGCTGTTGCCGATTACGATGACGTCCGCGTGATCCAGCACCGCATCGACCGACGTGACCATGAGCCGCTCGATGTGCGGGATGCTCTTCATGATGTACTCGCGGTTCGCGCCGGTGAGCTTGGCGAGATTGACGTTGCGGTCGTAGAGCCTCAGGTCGAAGCCCTTGCCGATGAGCCGCTCGATCACCTCGACGATCGGGCTCTCGCGCAGATCATCGGTGCCCGCCTTGAAGCTGAAGCCGAGCACGCCGACCTTCTTGCGCCGCGACGCGAGCACCATGGCGATGCCCTGCTCGATCTGCTCGCGGTTGGAGAACATGAGCGAGTTCAGGAGCGGTGTCGAGACGTCGTGACTGCGCGCGTGATAGGTGATGGCGCGCAGGTCCTTCGGCAGGCACGAGCCGCCGAAG
>DASZYK010000481.1:0-11534 GCA_035545455.1 Steroidobacteraceae bacterium | reverse complement strand
GGCGCGCCGGGTCCCGCGCTCGGCCTGATCGCCGGCTTTCTCGATGCGATCGGCGGCGGCGGCTGGGGAACCATCGTGACCTCGACCATGATCGCGCGGGGCGTCGCGCCGCGTTACGCGATCGGCACCGCCAACGCGGTGGATTTCTTCGTGGCGCTCGCAACCAGCATCGCCCTGTGGACCCAGATGGGGCACATGAGATACGACATGGTCATCGCGCTGCTGATCGGCGGCGCGGCGGCGGCACCGCTGTCCGCCTGGGTCACACGCCACGTCCCGGCGCGGGCCGCGGCGACGGCCGTGGGCGTCGTCGTCGTGCTGCTCGCGGCGGCGGGTCTCTTCAACGCGCTGTCCTGACGGCTCCTCTGCGGAGCGCCGCTCAGGCGGCCGATTTCTCGGCGCTGCCCTTCCCGGCCTGGCGCGCGGCCGCCTTCTGACCCTCCGCGGGGGCGGCGAGAGCGATCTCCAGGGCCTCCGACACCCGCTCCACCCATACCAGCTCGAGCATCGAGCGGGCGCTCTGCGGAATGTCCTCGAGGTCGCGTCGGTTGCGCGCCGGCAGGATGACCTTGCGGATGCCGGCGCGGGCCGCGGCGATGGTCTTCTCCTTGATGCCGCCGACCGGGAGCACCAGCCCCCGCAGGCTGATCTCACCGGTCATCGCCACATCGGGCCGCACGGGCCGGCGCTTCAGGAGCGAGGCCAGCGAGACGAACATGGCGACGCCGGCGCTCGGGCCGTCCTTCGGGATCGCCCCGGCCGGCACGTGCACGTGGATGTCGCTCTGATCGAAGAGCTTGGGATCGATGCCGAGCTCGCCGGCCTGGGCCTTGACGAGGCTCAGCGCGGCCTGCGCCGACTCCTTCATCACATCACCCAGCTGGCCGGTCAGGATCAGCTTGCCGCTGCCCGGCATGCGCGCCGTCTCGACGAAGAGAATGTCACCGCCCACGGGTGTCCACGCGAGTCCCGTCGCCACGCCCGGAACGGAGGTGCGCTGCGCGACCTCGTTCTCGAAGCGAGTGGGTCCCAACACCTCGGCGACGTCGTCGGCATCGAAGGCGACGCTCTCGACCTTGCCCTCGGCGATGCGCATGGCGGCGCGGCGCAGGAGAGCCCCGATCTGGCGCTCGAGGCTGCGGCAGCCGGACTCCCTCGTGTACTCACGGATGACGCGCGAGAGCGCCGCATCGGAGAGGGATGCCTGCGAGGGCTTCAGGCCGTTCGCCTTCAGCTGCCGCGCCACGAGATAGCGCTTGGCGATCTCGAGCTTCTCCTCTTCCGTGTAGCCGGTGAGCTCGATGATCTCCATCCGGTCCCGCAGGGGCCCCGGTATGGTCTCGAGGACGTTGGCGGTCGCGATGAAGAGCACGTGACTCAGATCGAACGGCAGGCCGAGATAGTTGTCGCGGAAGGTCGAGTTCTGCTCCGGGTCGAGCACCTCGAGCAGCGCCGAGGCCGGATCGCCCTGGAAGCTCGCGCTCAGCTTGTCGATCTCATCGAGCATGAAGACGGGGTTGCGGCTGCCGGCCTTGCGCAGCCCCTGGACGATGTTGCCCGGCAGCGCGCCGATGTACGTGCGGCGGTGGCCGCGGATCTCCGCCTCATCGTGCACACCGCCCAGGCTCGCGCGCACGAACTTGAGGCCGAGCGCCCGCGCGACGCTCTGGCCGAGGGAGGTCTTGCCCACTCCCGGCGGGCCGACGAAGCAGAGAATGGGGCTTCTGCCCTGCGGATTGAGCTTGCGCACGGCGAGATACTCGAGGATGCGCCGCTTGACCTTGTCCAGGCCGTAGTGGTCCTCGTCGAGGACGCGCCGCGCCTTCTCGATGTCGATATCCTCGGCGTCCGCCTTGCTCCACGGCAGCGCCACCAGCCAGTCGAGATAGGTGCGCACCATGCCGTGCTCCGGGCTCGCCTCGCTCATGCGCTCGAGGCGCTTGAGCTCCTTGCGCGCCTGCTCCTCGACCTCGGCGGGCATGTGGGCCTCGCCGATCGCCTTGTCGAGCTCCGCGATGTCGCCGCTCGCGCCGTCCTCCTCGCCGAGCTCCTTCTGCAGCTGGTGCAGCTGCTCGCGCAGCACGGCCTCGCGCTGACGCTCCCCGAGCGCGGCCTGGGTCTGCTCCGTGATGTCGCGGGTGATCTTGAGCACCTCGACGCGGTGCGCGAGGAGCTTCACGACCTTGTCGAGGCGCTCCTTCAGGTCGAGGGTCTCGAGCAGCTCCTGCTTCTCCTGCGGCTTCACGTCCATGAAGCTCACGATGAGATCGGCGAGCTGACCCGGGGAATCGATGCCGCGGATGGTGCGCGCCAGCTCGGCCGGCACCTGCGGCAGCAGCGACAGCGCCTCGACGGCCCGATCCTTGAGGAAGTCCATGCGCGCTTCGATGTCCGCGCTCTTGATCTCCGACTCCGGCAGGGTCTCGATGCGCGCGGCCAGGAACGGCGTCTCCCGCACGACCTGCATCAGCCGGAAGCGGCTCTCGCCCTGACAGACGAGGTGGTGGGCGCCGTCCGGCGCGGTTACGTAGCGGACGACCGTGGCGAGGACTCCGAGCTCGTAGAGATCGGTCGGAGCCGGCTTCTCCATTGCCGGATCGCGCTGCAGCAGAAGGCCGACCTTGCGACCGGTGCGCACGGCCTCCTGGGCAGCCGCGATGCTCTCCTCGCGCCCGAGGGTGACCGGCAGCACGATGCCGGGAAAGAGCACGACGTTGCGCATCGCCACGATCGGCACGGCATCCGCCGGCAGCGGCGGCAGCTCTATGCGCGGGGTCGAAGGGGTCTGATCGGTGTCCGCCATAACTTATCTCTCTCTATCCCGAGCCACTTCCCGGGTCAGCCGGACTTCGAGGCAGCCATGCTCATAGCGCGTCGCCGCCAACTTGAGCGCAACGCCGGCCAACGGAATGCGCCGGAAGAAGCGTCCGTGCGGTATTTCCAGGCGTCTGATCACCGCATCAGCATGCGCAAGCTTCAGCGGACGCATGGCGCTCAGCGTCAGCTCCGTCGGCTCGAGGGTCAGGCTGATCTCCTCGGGTACAACGCCGGGGAGGGCAAAGAGCAGAATCAATCCGTCGTCGGTCTCCTGGATGTCGACGGGCGGCTCCCACACGGCCGCATCGGCTCCAGGTCCCACGTAGCGCAGGAACTGGCGTTGCAGGCGCTCGGCGCGGTCGAGGACCTCGCACGCTTCCACCCACATCCAGCCGTATTGCCGTTCGCTGCTCATTGGCTCACCCGGGCCGCAAAGACCGCACCCAGGGCTGGAGATGCGGTCGGATGGGAGTAAGTCAAGGCAGGCACCTCGGCGCGGTCGGCTCTCGCGCATCGACGGAGGTCATGCTCGCATGACCGGGACCTTCTCTCCATGTGGAAGATGCGTACATGCCGGCGCATGCGATAAGGTCGCCATCCGCGGGGAAGGCCGCGCCCGAGCCAACGACGAGTCGCCATGCCCTCACTGACACCCCCCGAGCTCGACGCGCTGCGCCTCAGCCTCGATATCGCTCTGCGCAGCGTCGCGTTCAGCCTGCCGGTCGCCGTGCTCGTGGCTTACCTGCTCGCGAGGAGCCGCTTCCCGGGCACTCTGGCGCTCGACGCCCTGGTGCATCTGCCGCTGGTGCTGCCGCCCGTCGCAGTCGGTTATCTGTTGCTCGTCTGCCTCGACAGCCGCAGCGCCGCCGGACGGTGGCTGCTCGCGCATTTCGGGGTGCAGCTGCCCTTCACCACCGCGGGCGCCACTCTGGCGACGGCCGTCATGACCTTCCCGCTCATGGTGCGGGCGATCCGGCTGGCGCTGGAGAGCGTCGATCGCGGGCTGGAGGCGGCCGCCCGCACGCTCGGGGCGGGGCCGCTCGACCGGTTTCTGTCCATCACTCTGCCGTTGATGCTGCCGGGCAGTCTCGCGGGGCTCCTCACGGCATTTGCCGCCGGCCTGGGCCAGTTCGGCGCGGTCATCACCTTCGCGTCCAACGTCCCCGGCGTCACCCGCACCCTGCCGCTCGCGCTCTACACGGCCATCCAGGCGCCGGGCGGTGAGGCGGCGGCAATGAGACTGGCCGTCCTTTCCATCGCGCTCGGCCTGCTCGCGCTGGTGCTCGCCGAGCTCCTCGCCCGGCGCCTCTACCGGCTCCTCGGGCGCTAGACCTCGGGCAGGCGTCGGAGCATCAACATGCTGAGCCTCTCGGTGATCAAGCGCAGGAACGGCTTCAAGCTGCGCGCGCAGCTCGAGGCCCCGACGCCCGGCGTCGTCGCGCTCTTCGGCCGCTCCGGCTGCGGCAAGACGACTCTGATCGACATCATCTCCGGGCTCCTGCAGCCCGACGAAGGCCGGGTGGAGCTCGACGGCGTCGTCCTGACAGAGACGCGCGAGGGCATCCGCATCCCCGCCGAGCAGCGCCGGATCGGTTATGTCTTTCAGGACGCGCGGCTGTTTCCGCATCTGGGAGTGCTGGCGAACCTGCGCTACGGGCTGCGCCGCGCCCCGAAGGCGAGCCGGTCGATCGGGCTGGAGGAGGTGCTCGGCCTGCTCGGGCTGGAGCCGCTGCTGCGGCGCCGCCCCTATCAGCTCTCCGGCGGCGAGCGTCAGCGCGTCGCCCTCGGACGCGCCCTGCTCTCACAACCGCGGCTGCTGCTGCTCGATGAGCCGCTGTCCGCGCTGGATGCCCCCCGTCGCGAGGAAGTCCTGCCGTATCTCGAGACGCTGCGGGACAACCTGTCGATTCCGATGGTGTTCGTCAGTCATCAGCTCGACGAGGTGCTGCGGCTCGCGACACACGTGGCGCTGATGGAAGCCGGAGAGATCGTTGCGTCGGGCACGCTCAGCGACATCAGCGTTCGGCCCGAGCTTCGCGCCATTGTCGGGCCGGAGGCGGTTGGCTCCGTCCTCGACGGCGTCGTGACTCGTGTGGATTCGGAGCACGGAATGGCAGACGTGAAGATCGGACGCGGCACACTGCATGTCAGTGTTCCCGGGACGCGCGTCGGCGCACGGATGCGCATCCAACTCCTCGCCCGTGACATCATCCTTGCGACGGAGCCTGCGCGCGGCCTGAGTGTCCGCAACGCCCTGGAAGGCGTCATCACGGAGCTGGCCGATGACGTCGGCCAGGTGATTCTCGTGAAGGTCGACATCGGCGCGGGCGCGGCGGTGCTCTCCCGAGTCACGCGCAACGCCATGGAGGCGCTCGGACTGCGAGCCGGCATGACCGTCTGGGTGCTGGTCAAAGCCGTCTCCGCCCGCGGTCATACCTACAGCGCCGGCGAGCGCTCCTGAGTCACTGGCGCGGCGCCATCCACGCCGTCGGCGCCTCGCGCCCGGTCACCAGGTATCCGGCTCCCAGTTCTGCTCGCTGCCGTCGGCGACCTCGCCGGCGGTGATCGTGTTGGCATCCTTGAAGTAATACGGCGGCACGGGGAGGTTGAGCGGCGCGGGAGAGCCGTCCATGACACGGCCCGCCAGATCGTAGCGGGAGCCGTGGCAGGGGCAGAAGAAGCCGCCTGGCCATCCGGCGGGAAGGTCGGCCGCGTTCAGCTGCGGCCGGTACTTCGGGATGCACCCGAGATGCGTGCAGATGCCGACGACCACGAGGTACTTCGGATGGATGGACCGCTGCACCGGATTCCAGCCGGGAAGGTTCGCCGGCTGCTGATCCTCCTTGGAGAGAGGGTCCTTGAGCTGGCCGTTGAGCTTCGGCAGCTCAGCGAGCTGCGCCTCGGTGCGATGCAGCACCCAGACGGGGCGCTGGCGCCACGAGGCGCTCATCATCTGACCCGGCGCCAGCTTGGAGATGTCGATGTTGACCGGGGATCCCAGCGCGCGCGCGGTCTCGCTGGGCTCCAGGGACTCGATGAACGGCACCGCAGTGAGTGCCACACCCACGGCGCCCACGGCCGCGGTGGTGGTAGCGAGCATCCGCCGCCGGTCGAGATCGGGCTCGCCGTCCTCGATCGGCTTGCCGGGCATTGCGGGTGCGTTCTCGGTCATGCTGACGTCCTCCGCCAGACAGCTGGCAATCCGCGCATGGTAGCGGCCCGGCTGTCCCGAGTCACCTGCGCGTCAGTCCTTCCAGGCGGAAAGCCGCTCGGTGAAGACCTGCAGGAAGCGATTCGCCCGGCTGCCGTCCATCACGCGGTGATCGATGGTCAGCGTGGCATAGCAGCGCGAGCGAGCCACGATGCGCTCCTCATCGCCCTCCTCGATCACCACCGCGCGCTTCTCGAGCTTCCCGAGGCCGAGAATGGCCGACTGCGGCTGGGGGATGATGATGGGCGCGGCGAGCAGGCTCCCGCTCACGCCGTGATTGGAGAGGGTGAACGTCCCGCCGCGGACTTCCGCGGGTGTCAGCGCGCCTTCGCGCGCCCGGCGCACCAGGTCCTCGAGCCGACGGGCGGTCTCGAACAGGTCCAGGGTCTCGACACGAGGCAGGACCGGCACCACCAGTCCGCCCTCCGCCGCGGTCGCAATTCCCAGATTGACGATGTCGTGGATCTCGAGCGCCTTCTCCGTCCAGCGGCTGTTCGCCTCGGGCACCTCGCGAATGGCGGCCACCGCGGCCTGCGCGAAGTACGCCGTCAGCGTCAGCGCCACGCCCTGACGGGCGAATGCTTCGCGATGCCGCTGGCGGTGGGCGAGCACTTCGCCCATGTCGACCTCGAACACGGTGGTGACATGCGGCGCGGTGTGAAGCAGGCTCTCCACCATCCGGGCGGCGATGCGCCTGCGCACGGCGGAGTGCGGCACGCGATGACTCGGGATGTCATCCATCCCTCCGGACTCGGCCGGCGCCTGCGCCGGCACGAGGGGCTCGTCCGCAGGCCTGGACGGCTCCGAGGCCGGCCGGGGGGACCCGGACGCCTCCCGCAGCACGTCGGCGACGGTGATCCGGCCGCTTTCGCCCGTGCCGCGCACGGATGCCGCATCCAGCGAATGCTCGGCCAGCAGCCGGCGAACCGCCGGGCTCAGCTGCCGCGAAGCGGCAGCCGGTGAGCGCAGCCCATGCCCGGCTCCCGCCGTCGAATCGACGTGCTGCGCCGCATTGCTGCGCGCGGCCGCAATAGCGCGGTCCGCATCAGCCGATGCCGGCGCCGCCGCATCGCGGGCGCTGTCGTGCGACGACCCCGCAGCGTTCACGGAACCGATCCTCCCGAGGATCTCTCCCGGCGCCACCTCCTCCTGCTCCTGCTTCAGGATCTCCGTGAGGATGCCCGCTCCCGGGGAGGCGACCTCGACGGTGACTTTGTCGGTCTCGAGCTCGATGAGCGGCTCGTGCTCCGCGACCGTCTCGCCCACGGCCTTCAGCCAACGCAGCACCTGCGAGCGTGTGCCTTCCTCCTGTCCCGCTGGTGCCCTCACTTCTACAACCACCGACATGACTCAGACGCTCGCGATCTGCTGAATGGCCCGCGTGATCGACTCCACGCCGGGAACCGCCGCCTCGAGCAGGAGCGGACTGTGCGGGCTCGGAATGTCCGGCATGGCGAGCCGCTCGATCGGCGCATCGAGGCTGAAGAATGCCTCCTTCGCGACACGGGCGGCGATCTCCGCTCCGAAGCCCGCGGTCAGATTGTCCTCGTGCACGATGAGACAGCGGTGCGTCTTGCGCACCGAAGCGAGCACCGCGTCCCGATCCCACGGCGAGAGCGTCCGCAGGTCGAGGATCTCGGCATCCACATGCGAGGCGGATGCGGCTCGCTCGCAGCGCTCGACCATTGCGCCCCACGTAACGAGGGTGACCTCGGCGCCTTCGCGAATGAGGCGCGCGGAGCCGAACGGGACCACGAAATCGTCTCCCGGGTAGGGCCGGCGGGCCCACGCGCCATCCAACAGCGCGCGGTGCTCGAAGAAGAGCGTGGGATCGTTGCCGCGCAGCGCCGAACGCAGGAGCCCGGCCGCGTCCTCGGCATTCGACGGCACGGCCACGCGCCAGCCGATACCGTGAACGAAGGCGACCTCGTTGGTCTGGCTGTGCCAGGGATCGCCGCACTTGAAGAAGCCGCCGGGAATGCGCACCACCATGGGCGCGGCGAAGCGGTTGTGCGTGCGCCAGCGCATGGTGCCGCAGTCGTTCAACTGCTCGGTGGCGGGATCGGCGTACTTGCGGAACTGAATCTCCGGCACGGGCAGCAGGCCCGCGAGCGCAAGCCCGACGGCGCGGCCGATGATGCCCTCCTCGGAGAGGCTGGTGTCGAAGACCCGCGCCTTGCCGTGCTTCTCCTGCAGTCCGAGTGTCGCGCCGTGCACGCCGCCCTTCGGCCCGACGTCCTCACCGAAGACCACCATCCGGGGATTGGAGCTCAGCTCGGCATCGAGCGTGCGGCGGATCGCCGTCAGCATGTTGATGCGCGCGGGTTCCGGCCGCGGCTCGCGGCTCACCGGCGGAAATACATGCCCCACGGCCGCGAGCCCGCCCTGCTCCTGCAGCTCCCGCGCACTCCCGTCGGCCGTGTCCGAGAAGACGTAGCGGGTCAGCTCCCGGGGGTCGGGGTGCGGCCGCGCGAGCGCTCGCTCGACCGCCGCCTCGACGTCGCGGCGGGCTTCGTCCGCGAGGCGCGCCCAGGCCTCTTCCGACAGGATGCGCGGCACGAGGAACCGTTGCAGCCGGTGCAACGGATCGCGCGCCCTCTCGAGTGAGATCGTCTCGGGCGACTTGTAGGCCTGTGTGTCCTGGCCGGAGTGCCCGCAGAGCCGCGGCACCGTCAGGCGCAGGAGCAGCGGCCCCCGGTCATCCCGTACACTCCGGACCGCCTCGGCGAGAAGCTGCGCCGCCTCGAGCGGATCGGCGCCGTCTCCCTCGAGCAGGGACAGGCCGGAGAACGAGCGCAGGTTGGCCGCGATGTTGCCTCCGGGGGTCTGCAGCTGCGAGGGCACGGAGATGCCGAAGCCGTTGTCCTCGATGTAGAAGAGCATCGGCAGGCGCAGAGTGGTGGCCATCGTGAGCGCCGACCAGAATCCGCCGGTGGCCACCGAGGCATCCCCGCCGAGCACGACGGCGATGCTCCGCTCGTAGCCGCCGTCGCGCAGGGTCCCGTGGTGATAGCGGATCGCCTGGGCCCAGCCCGCCGCGGGGGTGTACTGCGCGCCGACGCCGCCGCACGCCGGCAACACGGTCGCGCCGCCCCGTCCCGGCTTGTTGAAGACGACACCGATGTCACGGCCGCCGCTGAAGGAGCCGGCGCGCGCGAGGGGCCCCGCGGCCGCATCTTCGAGGTCCACGCCGAGCGCCAGCATCAAGGGGCGCGAGCGGTAGTACACCGTGACCCCATCGTGCGGATCCGTGAGCAGCAGGCCGAGGAGGATCTGGGCGAAATCGTGGCCGCGCGCCGAGAACTGATAGAGGACCTGCCTCTCCGGGAGGAGACGCGACTCCTCGAGGCCGTCCAGGGCCCGGGAGGCGTGCAGAAGGTAGGTCACGCGCCGCCAGTCGGGCTCGCGGCCCAACGAGGGGGCCGCCCCGCTCAGGCGGGTGGAAGAGGCAACGGCCGGCATGAGGCTTCTCTCCACGGTGACGCTCGGGATAGCGTAGGACGGGGATGGGGAAATGAGCTTGCGTTCATTGCGAGAAATGGCCGTCGTCTGGCAATATTGTTTCTCTGATTTCAGGTTATTGGGCAGAACCATGCCGAAAGCCCTCGACCGGCTCGACCGCCGCATCCTCGATGAGCTGCAGGCCGATGCGCGCATCTCGAACCAGGAGCTGGCGCAGCGCGTGGGACTCTCACCCGCGCCCTGCTGGAGACGTCTGCGCCGTCTGGAAGAGGAAGGGTTCATCGAGGGCTACGCGACGCTCCTCAGCGCGCCCGCCATCGGCCTGCCCATCCAGGCCTATGCGCTGGTCTCGCTGGAGAATCACCATCCGGAGACGGTCCGCCAGTTCGATCAGCTGGTGCGGGACCGGCCGGAGGTGCTCGAGTGCCATTCCATGAGCGGGCCGAACGACTATCTGCTGCGGATCGTCGCCGCCGACATGGAAGGCTACGAGCAGTTCCTCTCGACGCGCGTGCTGCAGCTGCCCGGCGTGCGCTCGGTCAATACGAGCTTCGTGCTGCGGACGAAGAAGTTCACGACGCGCCTGCCGGTGACGGAAGGCGAAGCCGCTCCTTGAGGCACGAGCGGCCCGCTCGGCGAGAGCCCGGAGGCTCTCCCGCGCTGACCCCGCGCTCACGCGAGCGCGTGCATGTCCTGGGGTGAGAGGCGCACGCCGGCGGCGGCGACGTTCTGCTCCAGGTGCTCGATCGAGCTCGTCCCGGGAATGGGCAACATGACGGTGGAGCGCTCGAGGAGCCAGGCGATCGCCGCCTGGCCGACCGTGATGCCGTGGCGCTGCGCCACCGCGGCGAGCGCGCGCCCGGCGCCGGAGCCGCTCGCCTGTCTGCCGGAGCCGAGGGGCGCCCACGGCAGGAACGCGATCGCCTCACTCTCGCAACGAGCGAGCACGGCGTCGGAATGGCGGTCCTCCAGGTTGTAGCGGTTCTGGACCGAGACCACCGGCGTCAGCCGCTCGCAGCGCTCGAGCTCCTCGACACTGACGTTCGACACTCCGATGTGCCGGATCTTGCCCTCGCTCTTCAGCCGCACGAGCTCGCCGATCGAGTCCTCGAGCGGCACCTTGGGATCGGGCGCATGCAGCTGATAGATGTCGATGCAGTCGCGCCGCAGCCGCTTCAGGCTCGATTCGCACGCCTTGCGCAGATGCTCGGGGCGGGCATCCCGGTTCCAGGCCTCGGGGCCGGGGCGCACCAGTCCGCCCTTGGTCGCGATCACGATGTCGGGTGCATACGGGTGCAGCGCGCGGGCGATGAGGCTCTCGCTGACTTCGGGTCCATACGAGTCGGCGGTGTCGATGAAGTTCACGCCGAGCCGCACCGCGCGCTGCAGGACCCGCACGGCGGTCGCAACATCGGGAGGATCACCCCAGACGCCCGGGCCGGTGATGCGCATGGCGCCGAACCCGAGCCGGTTCACCTTGAGGTCGGCGCCGAAGACGATCTGGCCGGCCGCCGCCGCGTTGATGTTGGCATTCATGGAGCACCTCCCGTGGAGTACGCCGACTCGCGAGCAACCCTCATGCCGCCGCGCCGGCGGCGTCGCGCCGCAGCCTCGAGCTTCTCAAGAAGCGCGACGCTGCGCCAGCGCGCTCAGTGGCTCGGCGCGTCAGGCCCTGCCGACGGTGTCGGATGAGAGCTGCAGATAGCGGGAGAGCGGTTGCGGCGGCCCGACTTCGAGGCCCTGAACGTAATCGACGCCGATCGCCTCGAGCTGTCGCCGCACGCCCGGAGTCTCGACGCACTCGGCCACGGTGGCGATCGTCATGGCCTGTCCCATCGCGTGAATCGCCTTGACCATCGCTCGCGAGACCGGATCGTCCACCATGTTGCGAATGAACTCGCCGTCGATCTTCAGAAAATCGACTTTGAGCTGCTTCAGGTACATGAAGGACGACATGCCGCGGCCAAAATCATCGAGCGCGAACGCGCAGCCGAGCCGCCGCAGCGAGCTTATGAGCGCCGAGGTCTCCGCAAGGCTCGAGACC
>DASZYK010000480.1:0-3956 GCA_035545455.1 Steroidobacteraceae bacterium | reverse complement strand
GCCGGCGGCATGCCCACCAGCAGCTGCTCCGCTCCGTAGCGATGCGCCACCTGCAGCAGGGCTGCGCGCGGCAGCAGCTTGCCGCTGCTGTCCGCCACCTGCAGCGGCACCACGCTGATCGGCAGTCCGCGCTGCTCGGCGGCCTGCTGGAGCGCCGCCTGATCGGCGGCCTGATCGCCCGGGTCCGGCGGCGGGTAGAGCACCACCAGGGTGAACGGGCGATTCGCATCCCAGACGCTGCGGTCCAGCGCGGCGATGGCCTTGTCGACCGCCGGGCCATTGAAGAGAACCTGCAGCTCGCCTTGCGGGCCGCGGTCGTAGCCCTGGACGTATTTCGGCGCGTCCGCGATCAGTCCACCGAACACCGGGTCGGTCGCCGACTCGCGCCGCCCCGTCGCGCGCACCAGCGCATCGCGCATGGCCTGCTGCAGGGCGGGAACGGACTGGCCCGCCACATCGACCTGGAAGACGGGGATCGGGCGCGCGGCCCAGGCCGCGGCGGCCGGCAGGAGCGAGCACGCCGCGAGCAGTAATGCTTCGCGGACAAGGCTCCTCGCGGTTGTCTGGCGGCAGGGCATACGGGAGTGTTTGGATCGCGCCGTGGATCGCGCAAAATGTACAATACCACACGCGCAATATCCCCCGCGCGAGCCGGACTGCGGCACGCGCGACCCCCATTCCTTTTCCCGGGTGAGACCATGGCGAATGCCGGCAAGGGCTCCGGCCTGTACACGAGGATGCCTCGGTGACTGAAGGCCGAGGCATGACGTATCGGGACGCTGGTGTCGACATGGATGCCGGCGACGAGCTCGTCGAGCGCATCAAGCCCCTGGTCGCACGGGTGCGGCGGCCGGAGGTGCTGGCCGGCATCGGCGGCTTTGGGGCGCTGGTGGAGCTGCCCGCGGGGTACCGGCGGCCGGTGCTCGTTTCCGGCACGGACGGTGTCGGCACGAAGCTGCGTCTCGCGATCGACGCAGCGCGCCACGACACCATCGGCATCGACCTCGTCGCGATGTGCGCGAACGACATCGTGGTGCAGGGGGCGGAGCCGCTCTTCTTCCTCGACTACTACGCCACGGGGAAACTGCGGGTCGATGTGGCCGAAGCCGTGGTCCGCGGCATCGTGGAGGGCTGCGCCCAAGCCGGCGCCGCCCTAGTCGGCGGTGAGACCGCGGAGATGCCCGGCATCTATTACGGCGAGGATTACGATCTCGCCGGCTTCTGCGTGGGAGTCGTGGAGAAGGATGCCATCATCGACGGCAGCGCCGTCCGCGCTGGAGATGCCATCATCGGCTTGGCCTCCTCAGGCCCGCACTCGAACGGTTATTCGCTCATCCGCAAGCTCGTCGCACTCAGCGGCACGGCCGGCGACACCCGGCTCGATGGCAAGCCGCTTCTCGACCGGCTGCTCGCCCCGACACGCATCTATGTGAAGCCGCTGCTCGCGCTGGCCCGCGAGCTGCCGGTGCATGCGCTGGCGCACATCACCGGCGGCGGCCTCACGGACAACATTCCCCGGGTGCTGCCGGCTGGCCTCGAGGCCGTGCTCGAGCGCCGGAGCTGGCACCGCGATCCGGTCTTCGACTGGCTGCTGCAGGCCGGCCACATCGAGCCGGCGGAAATGTACCGCACTTTCAACTGCGGCATCGGCATGACGGCAGTGGTGCCCAAGGAGCATGCGTCGCAGGCGGTGCAGCTCCTCGCAGCGCGCGGCGAATCGGCGCAGATCATCGGAGAGATCCGTTCCGGCTCGCGCGGTGTGGTCATCGTCGAGTGAGCGGCAAGGACCCGCTGCGGCTCGCGATCCTCATCTCGGGCCGCGGCTCCAACATGGCCGCGATCGCGAAAGCCTGCGCGGAAGGGCGGATCGCCGCGCGCGTCGCTCTCGTCGTCTCCGATAATCCGCGGGCCGCCGGACTCGAGACCGCCCGCGCGCTCGGGATCGAGACCTGCACCGTCGCCTGGCCCGGCGCGCAAGACCGGCAGGAGTTCGAGCACGGCCTGGATCAGGCGCTCGAGGCCGCGAGCCCGGACCTGATCGTCCTCGCCGGATTCATGCGCATCCTGTCAGGACCGTTCGTGGAGGCGCGCGCGGGGCGCGTTCTCAACATCCATCCCTCCCTCCTGCCGCGATACCGCGGTCTGCACACGCACCGCCGCGTGCTCGAGGCCGGGGACCGTGTACACGGCGCCAGCGTGCATTTCGTGACGGCGGAACTCGACGGGGGACCGGTCATTCTCCAGTCCAGAGTCGCCGTGCTGCCGGGTGACGGCGAGGACGCGCTGTCAGCGCGCGTTCAGGCGACCGAGCACATCATCTATCCGCGGGTGATCGGCTGGGTCGCGGACGGCAGGCTCGCGTGGCGCGGCGGCCGGCCCTGGCTCGATGGCAAGCCGCTCGATGCTCCCGTGGTGGAGGATTTCCAATGATCACGAGGCTCGATGGCGCTGCGAACGGCTGAGCGCGCGGTCATCGCCGCGGCCCTGGCGGCGGCGGCGGCAATGGCCATTGCGGCGCCGGCCGGGGACGCCCTTTCGCAGCAGCCGACCCCGCCGACTTCAGCGCCCGCCCCGTTCGTCGCGACGTACACGATCGCGTGGCACGGCATCACCGCCGGCAGCTCGACCCTGGAGCTGCGCAAGACCGCGCCGCAGGTGTACCTCTACACCTCCACGGACAAGGCTTACGGACTCTTCCGCCTCGCCTTTCCCCGCCCGCTGCGCCAGTCGAGCCGTTTCAGGATCACCGCCGGTGAGGTCGAGCCCCTCGATTTCCAGGCGGGGGGCGCCGGGAATGACGTGATGGCGCAGTTCGACTGGAAGGACGGGCACGTGACCGGCATGGCCAAGGGAAAGCTGCTCGACCTGAAGCTGCAACCGGGGACTCAGGACCCGCTCTCGGTGCAGATTGCGATCATGCTGAAGCTGCTGGCGCAGGATGCGCCCGACGGTTTCTGGATGCTCAACACCGACGAGATCGACCGCTTCGAATACGTGCGCCACGAGGAGGCCACGCTCGACACGCCGCTCGGGAAGCTGCGCACGATCCTCTACACGAGCCATGCGCCCGGCTCGGACAAGACCACGTACCTGTGGCTCGCCCCGACGCTCGACTACATGCCGGCGCGCGCCGAGCAGCGCGTAAAGGGCAGCACTCAGGTGGCGCTCGAGATCCGCGCGTTCGCCCGGAAATGAGCCTCAGGCGCCGGCCAGAGCGCGCTCCAGAGCCGCAAGGTTCACCGGCTTCACCACATGGGCGTCGAAGCCGGCTGCCAGTGCCCGCTGCTGATCCTCCGCCTGCCCGTAGCCGGTCACTGCGATGAGCCGCAGGCCGTGCAGCCGCGGCGTCGCCCGCAGCCGCCGCGCGAGCTCATAGCCATTCGTCTCCGGCAGGCCGACATCGAGCAGCACGACCTCGGGCTGAAAGGAGCCGATGCGCTCGAGCGCTTCCCATGCGCTGAAGGCGACCTGCGTCTCGTGGCCGCGAAGGCCGAGCAGCATGGCCAGAGAATTGGCCGCATCGACATTGTCATCCACGACCAGCACGCGGCGCGGCACGGCTTTGAAAGTCGCCTCGTCCGCGATGACCGGCTGCGGCCGCTCCAGGCGCGGCAGCCGTATCTCGAACGTGGAGCCCCGTCCGGCGCCCGGACTGCGTGCAGTGACCGAGCCGCCATGCAGCTCCACCAGCCGCTTGACGATCGCGAGGCCTGCCCCGAGCCCCCCCTGAGCCCGCTCGCTGGCGTCATCGCCCTGCACGAAGATGTCGAAGACCCGTGGCAGCAGGTCCGGCGGAATGCCGAGGCCGTTGTCGGTGATCTCGATGACGGCGCTCGCATCCTCCGCACGCGTGCGCACCTGGATCTCCCCGCCCGGATCGGTGTACTTGACGGCGTTGCTGAGGAGGTTGGCGACACACTGCACCAGACGCGTGAAATCACCGCTCACGTGCAGGG
>DASZYK010000479.1:0-2907 GCA_035545455.1 Steroidobacteraceae bacterium | reverse complement strand
GGAATCTCCGGCCGACGTCCGATCCGGGCGCGGCTGCCACGATGAGCGTATCGCCGTCGCGCCGCCATGCGAGCGGCTCCGGAGCGTTGCCGTCGTCGCCGTTCAGCGCGACGTGATGGCAGAGGAGGAAAGCAGTCTCGGGTCCCGCCGTCGACTCGATCTCGAGCGTCAGCGCGTGCGGTCCGCTGTGCGCCGCGGACCGCAACTGGATCTCGCCGTCGGCGTGGCGATAGATCCAGCGGCAGCTCTCGGGCGTCATCTCGAACGCGGAAGGCACGCCGAGGAGCCGCCACTCGCCGGCGATCTTCGCGAACACGCGCAGCCCCTGAGCGCGGAAGAGGCCGATGTAGCTGCGGTGCGTCGACAGGAAGCGGTTGATGCTGACATGACCCTGCGTCAGCATCGAATGGAAGACGCCGCTCATCCACACCGTCGAGACGAGAGCGCTCTCATCCGGCGTGAGATGCCGCCCGGTGCGCAGCAGCTGACCGTGGGGACGGAGCACGCGCAGCTCCTTGGCCCGCAGGGCGACGTGGCTGTGGCGCGCATGAAAGAACGACAGCAGCGCGCCGCCCTCGTCGGTCTCCTCGTGCCGCCACGGAGGCGGGAACAGCTCGCGAAGCGAGCCGGCGTCGAGATCGAGCGCGCGCAGGGATTCCGCCGCGGAGAAGAGCGTGCGGGCGCACGCGCGCAGAGGCATTCCCGCCGGCATTGCGGGCGGCGCCGCCTCGGGCAGGGCCATCATCTCGCTCACCCTCGCCAGGTCCGCCTGGGACGTGGCGTCCGGATGGTCGGCGACGAAGCCGCCGAAGAATCCGGCGCTCAGGCTCTCTGCGGGTGCGAGGCGGATCGGCGCATCGCGCAGCACCGCCATGGAGTGCTCATGCTGAAGCCGGTGCCCGGGAAGCTCCCCGAGCATGCCGGCGGGCGGCTCGCCCGCGCGGCCTGCGAGCCCGTGGAAATCGAGGGCGTCGGTGGCGAAGGAGGTGGCCCGTCGCAGCGATCCGATCAGGCACCAGGGGTTGCGGCCGTCCGCAGCCTGGTTCTGGCGCGAGGCGATCAGGAAGCCGCGCCGGGGATCGGACAGCGGCGTGTGATCGATGTACTGGCTGACGTAGTACTCGTTCATCCGCGCCGCCCCGTACGGGGCGAGAGCGACATCCTGTGCGTAGGTGAGGTCGAGCTCCTGTGTCTCGGCAGAAGCGTTCGACAGCTCTACGTGCCAGAACCAGACCGGCGCGTCGGCCGCGAGGACGAGCGAAATGCCGTACTCGATGCCGTGCCAGGTGCCCCGGCCCGCCAGTCTGCCGGCCGCGGGAGCGGCGAATGCCGTCGGGCTCGCGGGACCGAGAAGGGGCGTCCAGGCCGGCTGCTCGCCGCGGCGCCGCAGGAAGAGATTGGCCGGGCCGCACTCGACCTCGCCGCCGATGAAGAGAGAGAGGGTGGTCGGGCCGCAGTCGAGGCGGCGCAAGCCGCCGCTCTCCGCGACCTCGGCCCGAAGGCCGGCGCGGCTGGTGATGACGTTCGCTGCAGCTCCCACGCGGGCTATCGTAGCCGCAGAGCCTGCCGGGCAGGCATTCGTTGCGGCGAAGCGACACGTTCGCCTGGACGTAGCGCGGGGACCAGGCCGCGCACGGTGCGCGGCGCGGGCTCCCGGCTTAAACTTGCGGTCATGAACAGCATCCCGAAACCTTCGCAAGAGCCGCGCCCGGCATTTGGAACAGTGCTGGCCCCCACCATGACCCTGGCCCGCTTCCAGAACGGACAATGGGGACGCTTCGAGGCCGTCCCCTGCGCGCCGATCCAGCTGCACCCGGCCGCGCACGTGCTGCACTACGCCAGCACCTGCTTCGAGGGGTTCAAGGCGTACCGCTGGGCGGACGGCAGCATCAACGTGTTCCGGATGGACCGGCACATCGAGCGCATGCGCCAGAGCGCGCGCGCTCTCGTGCTGCCCGAGCCCGATCCGCGGCAACTCGAGGACATGATCCGCACCGCCGTCGACCGCAATCGCGACGTGGTCCCGGAGGCGCCGGGCGCGCTCTACATGCGGCCGCTCCTCTTCGGCACCACGCCCAACATCGGCGCCGCCGGCGCCCCGGCCACCGAGGCGACGCTCCTCGTGCTGGCAAGCCCGGTGTGGGACTACTTCGCCGGCGGCATGAAGCCGCTGCGCATCTACGTCGAGGACGTCAATGCGCGCACGGCCTCGCAGACCGGCAAGGTGAAGACGGGCGGCAACTATGCCGCGGCCCTCGGCCCGACCCTGGAGGCGCGGCGCCGCTACAACGTCGATCAGGTGTTGTTCTGTCCCGGCGGCGAGGTGCAGGAGACGGGCGCTTCCAACTTCCTGCTGATCCGCGACGGGCGGGTGCTGACCCGCAGTCTCGACTCGACATTCCTCCATGGCGTGACCCGCGACTCGGTGCTGACCCTCGCGCGCGAGGAGGGCTACGAGGTCGAGGAGCGGATCTTCGGCGTCGCGGAGATGCTGGAGTGGGTGCGCGACGGCGAGGCCGCTCTTTCCGGCACGGCGGCGGTGCTGGCCGGTGTCGGCACGCTCGTGCACCACGGCAAGGAGCACCGGGTTGGAAGCGGAGAAGTCGGACCGCACACACGCAAGCTGCGCGAGCGGCTCGTGTCCATCCAGCGCGGCGAGTCTCCGGACACGCACGGCTGGACGAAGAGGATTTGACCGGGACCCGCCCCACGGGGAGCTTGGCCTTCTACGGTCCCGAGGAGGTGCGGACCGGGCTCGACTACGACGGCTGCATCGCGGCGGTCCGCACCGCCATGGCCGACTTCAGCGCCGAGGACAGGCCGCAGCCGCTGCGCAGCATCGTCGAGATCGCTCCGGCGAAGCTCTTCGGCCTGATGCCGGGCACGCTGGCCGCGCCGCGCGGCTTC
>DASZYK010000478.1:0-9763 GCA_035545455.1 Steroidobacteraceae bacterium | reverse complement strand
AGACGGGCACGCTGACCGAGAACTCGCTCTCCGTCAGCGCCGTGCGTCCCATGCCCGGGTATGACGAGCGCAGGCTCCTCGCCCTCGCGGCTCTCGCGAGCTCGGAAAGCGCTCAGGATCCGGTCGACGCCGCGGTCCGCGCCGCCCATGCGGCCCGCCCGCCGACGGCCGCAACGGGCGACCTGCCCGTCATCCAGCGCTTCATTCCGTTCGACCCGCAGACCCGGATGGCCGAGGCGGCCGCGACCGATCGCGGCGGGCAGCCGGTGCGGATCGTCAAAGGCGCCTTCGCCACCGTGCATGCCATGACCTCCGCGCCGGAGTCGGTGGCTGCGGAGGCCGGTGCGCTCGCCGCCCAGGGTCATCGGGTGCTCGCGGTCGCCGAGGGCGCCCCACAGGGCCGGCTGACGCTCGCCGGTCTCGTTGCCCTGAGCGATCCGCCGCGGGCGGACTCGGCGATGCTCGTGAGCAAGCTGCGCTCGATGGGCGTGAGGACCGTCATGATCACGGGAGACGCTCCCGCGACGGCGGCTGTCGTTGCCCGCGCGGTCGGCCTCGAGGGCGCGGTCTGTCCGGCGGGATCTCTGCCGCAGCGTCTGCGGCCCAACGATTATGGGGTGTTTGCCGGAGTATTTCCCGAAGACAAATACCACATCGTCAGGGCGTTCCAGAAGAGCGGACATACGGTAGGCATGTGCGGCGACGGGGCCAACGACGCGCCCGCCCTGCGCCAGGCGCAGATGGGGATTGCCGTTGCCACGGCCACGGATGTCGCCAAGTCGGCCGCGGGCATTGTGCTCACCGAGCCCGGTCTCGCCGGCATCGTGAGCGCCGTGCACGAGGGGCGCATCACCTTCCAACGCATTCTCACGTACACCTTCAGGTCGCTGACGCTGAAGCTGAATCAGATGCTGCTCCTGGCCGTGGGGCTGGTGATGTTCGGCCATGCGATCCTGACGCCCCGGCTGATGGCGCTCCTGATGATCACGGGCGACTTCCTCGCCATGTCCGCGACCACCGACAACGTGCACCCCACCGCGCGGCCCAATGCCTGGCACGTCAACAACGTCACCCTGCTCGGTGTCATTCTCGCGCTGGGGAACGTGATCTTCGGCGCCGCGGTGCTCGCGGTCGGCCGATACCGTCTGGGGCTCGACATCCAGGCGCTGCGCACGCTGGCGGCCGTCACCCTCATGATCGACGGGCAGGCGATCTTCTACGTGGTGCGGGACCGGCGCCGCCTCTGGAGCTCCCGCCCCAGCCTCTGGGTCGCGGCCTCTTCCGTCGTCAATGTGGGAATCATCGTCGTGCTCGCGACCGAGGGCTTTCTGATGAAGCCGATCCCGATCACGGTGATCGGCGGTGTGCTCGCCGCAGCCGTGGTGCTGGCTCTGGCCCTCGATTCGGTCAAATGGCTCGTGAGCCGCCGTCTCGCGATGCAGTAGCCCGGTCGAGCATGCCGGGTTGACGTCCGCCGGATCTCAGCGGCTGTTCTCGAGCGCCCAGAGGACCGCCCGCTGCTGCAGCTCCGTGCCGTTTCGCAGGTTGAGCTTCAGGCGGATCTTCTCGCGGTGTGATTCCACCGTATGGACGCTCAGGTGAAGCGCAGCGGCGATCTCCCGCGTCGTCCTGCCGCGTCCGATGGCCTCGAACACCTGAAGCTCCCGATCGGTCAACACCAGAGGTCCGGGCGCTGCGCCCCGCCCCAGCGTGCGGTCGGCCAGGCGTTGAGTCACCGCCGCGCTCATGAAGGTCCCCCCGCGCAGGACGGTGCGGATCGCCTCGATCACGGAAGCCTGAAGCTCCTGCTTGTTGATGTAGCCCTCCGCCCCGGCTCGCAGTGCCCGCTCCGCATAGACGGCCTCGTCGTACGCGCTCACCACCAGAATCTTCGGCTCCTGCGCGCGGGCGCGGATCTGCTTGATGAGATCGAGACCGCTGCTGCCCTGCAGCGCCAGATCGAGGAGGACGAGCGCCGGACGCATCGCACGCATGAGGGCCAGCGCCTCATCGCTCGAAGCGGCCACGCCGCACACCTCGAGGTCCGGCTGGGAGGAGATTCGGGCGGCGAGCCCTTCGCGGACCAGCGGGTGATCATCCACGATGAGCACACGAACGCGCTTCGGCATCCGGTCGGATGTTTTGTCGTGCGTCTTCATGGTCTACCCACGAACGGCAAGGCGCAGGAGACGACGGTCCCGCCGCCCGGCCGCGGCTCGACCCTGAAGCGTCCGCCCATCACGGTGCAGCGATGCTCCATCAGGCGCAGCCCCAGGCCCCCGTTGATGACCGGCCGCGCCGGAATGCCGATGCCGTTGTCGTGCACCTCCAGCCGTAACCGGTTGCCGTCATTCGCCAGTCTGATGAGGACGTCGTCCGCCCTCGCGTGCTTGGCGGCGTTGCCCACCGCCTCCTGGGCGATGCGGTAGAGATGGGTTGCGGTGACCGAGTCGGGCATCCTGAGAGGCTCCGGGCAATCGAGGCGACAGGAGAGCTTGTAGGTCTCACGCGTGCTGCGGGCGAGCTCATCGAGCGCCGCAGGCAGAGTCGCGGCATCGACCGGGGCCGGCACCAGTCCGCGCGCCAGCGAGCGCACGCGCCGGCTCGCCTCGGCCATGCCGCTCGCCAGTCGCTGTGCCTGTTCGGCCCGCGCCGAGCCGCTCGTCTGCAGCTCCTCGGCCAGGCTCTGTGCGAGCAGACCCAGTCCCGTCAGCTCCTGCTGCGTTCCGTCGTGAAGCTCCTGACCGATCCGCTGCTGCTCCAGCGCCGCGATGTGCAGGATCTCCTCCTGCAGCGCCTTGTCCGCGGTCAGATCGCGCAGGCACCCCACGAGCAGATCCGCGCCTGCGGTCTCGGAAACCGAAAGGAGAGCCGGGAATCGGGTCCCGTCGCGCCGGTACGCGGTCACCTCGCGCGAGGAGCCGGGGACGCGCCGCTGGCTTTTCTTGCGATACCGCGCGAGGTATTCCTCCTGAAGCGGGCGCAGCTCCGGCGGCAGCAGCAAGCTGACGTTGCGCCCGATCACCTCGTGGAGGGCGTAGCCGAACATGCGCGAAGCCGAGCCGTTGAAAGTGACGATCTTACCGTCGGCATCGAGAGTTATGACGGCGTCGACTGTCGCATCGAGCACGGCACGCAATTGCGCCTCGAGACGCTCGGCGGCCGCGGTGCGCTCCTGCAGGATGATCTTGGAGCTCTCCAGCTCCTCGTTCATGGCCTGCATCTCCTCGTTGGAGGACTGCAGCTCCTCGTTGGCCGAGCGCAACTCCTCGTTCATCGCGGTGATCTGCTCGTTCGACGCCTCGAGATCGTCGTTGGCGCGCTCGAGCGCGAGCAGAGCCGCGTTCAAGTTGCTCCGCGACGCCTCGGGCGTCGCTTCGATCCTGTGATCCCGCGCAATCTTCCCGGGGGCACCTGCGCGCGCGCTCTGATGAGCGTGAATCGCTGCGCCTCCTTGCTCGAAGATCACGAGCAGGAGGCGCTCCCCGCTCGCGCGGTGGCGCAGCGATCGCGCGGAGATGCTGCATCCCGGATAGCGTCTGTCGCGCCTCGTCCAGCTGTCGTCATGGCGAATCCATCGGCGGCTGCGCAGCGCTTGCTCACATGCGGCCTGGGTAGCCGCGCGAAGGCTGGCGCCTGCCGCCGTGAGCAGGCTCGTGAGCGGCGTCCGGGATGAGATCCGCAGGTATTTTTCCACGGGACCCCGGGTCGCCAGGATCCGGTAGCGGATGTCCATCAATATGGCCGCGGGCGCCAGCCGTTGAAGCAGAGCGTCGTCCATCAATTCGGCAATTGCCACCGGGCGCGCCGGCGGCGGCGCAGGCTTTCCCCTGACATCCCGCGGGCGGGCGAGCGGAGGGTGCTCTCGCCCGTGCGCGTGCCGCGCCGCGGCATTCCTGCGGTAAAGTGCCCACTGCTCCGATACGGTCTCGAACAGCCCGGAAGCCGCGATTCCCGGTGCGCCGGGCCAGAGCAGCAGGTAGCCGCCCGGCTTCAAGGCGAAATGCAGCCGGGAGATCAGCGCGGCCCGCTCCTCGTGCTGAAGATTTCCCAGCTGCGTGCGACAGACGAGCAGATCGAGCTTTGAGATCGGCGGATCGATGAGGAGATTCGTGCGGCCGAAGACCACCGCCTGGCGCAGCTCGCTCGCGACCTGATACTGCCCCGTGGGAACCGGTTGGAAGAACCGCGCCAGCCGCTCGCGCGAGACCGTGTCTGCGATGCTCGCGGGGTAAATTCCGAGGCGCGCCACGCTGAGCGCCTCCGCGTCGGTGTCGGTCGCGAACAGCTTGAGCACGTTGCCCTTGCCCGCAGCGTGCAGACGCTCGAGCAGCAGCATGGCCACCGAATATGCCTCCGCTCCGGCTCCGCAATGAGGCACCCACACGCGCACGGAATTTTCCGAGGTCGCGCGCTCGACCAGGTCCGGCAGCGCGCCGGCGGCAAGCGCATCGAGAGCGCCCGCGCCATCGAAGAATCCGGTGGATCGGGAGGGTGAGGCGCGACGGCCGCTCCGGGTCCGAGCGGACTTCTGCGCATGGGCGAGCAGCACCGCCGCCATGCTCTCCGGCGGCAGGACATGGCGCAGCGGCACACCCGCGGCGACGGCGCCGCGCGGCATCTGATCGTACTGGGCGGTGGCCGGATCCTGCGCGAGCCCGAGCCCGCCCGCGCGAATGATCTCCCCGAGCCCTTCCGCGCCGTAACTGCCGGTGCCGGAGAGCACGATCCCGATGGCCCTCGCTCCCTGATCCTTCGCCAGCGACTTCAGAGCAACATCGAGAGCGGTGCGTGCCGCGTTCGCATCGGCAAGCGGTCGGAGAACGAGCCGGCCTCTGCGGACCGTGAGCAGCCGGTTGGGCGGAATCACATAGACGTGATCCGGCCGGATCCGCACGGCGTCCGCGGCGGCCGTGACCGGCATGCTGCTCGAGGAGGCAAGGAGCTCCACCATGCGGCTTTCCCGCGTCGGATCCAGATGCGGAACGAGAATGAAGCTCATTCCGCTCGCTGCCGGCAAGGCGCCCAGCAGCCGCCTGAGCGCTTCCAACCCGCCGGCGGAAGCGCCAACGACGGCGATCGGAAAAGCGCTGCGCGCGAGCGCAGGCCTGGGACGAGGCCGGGAGGGCGACCGACCGCCCCGGGACACCCGGCCCCCTCCCGGGGAAGTCTGCCGGCTGGCCTTGCTGGCCATACTCTGACCTGAGTTGGATGAATCCCCAGGTAATTTAAGCGCCTGGAGCCGGACTTGGAATAAGTATCGTTCCTGACGGGGCGTCCTGTCCCCGCGCCGATCCATTTTCTGGTGGAATCCACCAGGGCTGAATGGTGGACACCCTGATTCCCCGCATACCGGCGCAGGTCCAGGATCAGCCGGTCATCGTGCGCTCCACGGAGAACGGAGACCTCGGGGGCGGCCGGTAACCTGATCAGGGGCGTCCATGAATCCCGAGTGGTCATGGCGGTGCGAGCGGTCCATGCCGGCACGCGGGTCTCGCCGAGCCGGCGGGGCGCCGTCTTGCCTACGGTCGTCCTCCGCGGCCGGGGCGCTCTGGTGGAGTCCACCACGCTTCATGGTGACCCGCCCGATTCCCAACCTGCCTGCCCGGCGCCAGCATCAAGTTATGTTCGATGGTCACGCTCCTGACGACCATTGCCCCACAGGCGCCGTCTGCGCACGTCGAGGATGATGCAATGTTCACCGCGCCGGCCGAACTCGCTCGCAGCGCACTCGAAGCGGCTCCGGATGCCATGGTCATCATCGATGAGACCGGCGTCATTCGCTTCGCCAACCGTCAGGTCAGCGCGCTCTTCGGCTACACCCATGAGCAGATCGTCGGGCAATGGGTGGAGCTCCTGCTTCCCGAGCGCTTTCGGGTCCGACATCGAGCCCATCGCGAGCAGTATGCCTCCGGTCCCTGCATGCGGCCGATGGGCGCGAGCCTGCAGCTCCTCGGACGGCGGCGGGACGGCAGCGAGTTTCCGGTCGAGATCAGCTTGAGTCCGATCGAAGGCCAGGGCCGGCCGCTGGTCGCCGCCGCCATTCGCGACGTGTCGGACCGCAAACGCATCGAGAGCGAGCTCATCGCAGCCCGCGGCGAGGCCGAGAAGGCGCGCGAGGCCGCAGACTACGCCAACCGCGCGAAGAGCCGCTTTCTGGCGACCGCCAGCCACGATCTACGACAGCCGCTGCAGACGCTTGCGCTCCTCAACGGCACTCTGCGCCGGACGGTCACCGACGCACAGGCCGCCGAGGCGCTCTCGCAGCAGGAGCAATCGATCACCGCCATGTCGCGCCTGCTCAATGCCCTGCTCGACATCAGCAAGCTCGAATCGGGCGCCGTCAAGCCCGAGCCCGCGGACTTTGCCGTGGCCACGGTATTCGAGGAGCTGCGGCGCGAGTTCGCGGGCATCGCGGCCGGCAAGGGCCTGCGCCTCGAGGTCGAGCCGTCGAGCGTCTGCGTGCACAGCGACCGCTCTCTTCTCGAGCAGGTCCTGCGCAATCTCGTCTCCAACGCCATCAAATACACCCGCCGCGGCCGGGTTGCGCTGCGCTGTCTGCTCACCGCGGATTCGCTGGTGAGCATCCAGGTGCTCGATACGGGAATCGGCATAGCGGCCGATCAGCTCGGCTCGATCTGCGACGAGTTCTATCAGGTGGAGGTTGCCGCGAGCAGCTCTCGCGACGGCTACGGCCTCGGGCTCTCCATCGTCAAGCGGATCACGGAGCTGCTCGATCTGCGGCTCGAAGTGCGCTCCGAGCTCGGGCGAGGCTCTTCCTTTACCGTCCTGCTGCCGCCGGCGCAAGCCCCGCTGGCCGCCGCGCGCGTCGGATCACACGGGGAGCGCGCGAGAAGCGCCTGCGCCGACCGGCGCGGGATACCGCACGTCCTCCTGGTCGAGGATGATTCTGCTGTCCGGGAGGCCACGCGGATGCTCCTCGCGATCGAGGGCTACCGGGTCACGGCCGTGGCCTCTCTCGGGGAGGCGGCCGAGGCGGCGCGCTCGGGTGTCGATCTTCTGGTGACCGATTACCACCTCGGCCACGGGCAGACGGGCGTTCAGGTCATCGCCGAGGTCCGGCAGGCGGCCGGGGCCGGGCTCGGCGCGGTCCTCATCACCGGCGACACGTCGATGGCCATTCGAGAGCTGCCGCGGGACCCTCATCTGCGGATCGCCAGCAAGCCCGTGAACGCGGAGGAGCTCCTGACTCTCCTGCGCGAGTTGACGGCCTATGAGGGGCCGGCAGACCGGCTGTCGCGTAATGGCGACGGGTGTGGTTACTCCGTATGGCCGGCGCGAGCTTCAGGGGATTAGCCTGCACCTCCGCGCGGGTGCTTGCCAACGAGAGGTGGCCTCAGTGATCGCTTGCGAACCCAGATCAGGATCCGAAGGCCCGCAGCAGCCGGAGCATCGCGCTCCCGTTCCACCGCTGACCCAGGAAGCCGTCGCGATGATCGCGCACGAGCTGCGCAGCCCCCTTGCCGTGATGTCGAACGTGTTGAGGGTGTGCCGGGCGAGCATCGTGCCGAAGGGTATGCCGGCGGCTGAGGACGTCCTCAACCGCCAGGTGAACAGGGCATTGCGGCTCGTCAACGACCTGATGGATCTCACCCGTGTCAGCGAGCAGCCGCTGCGGCTCGATCCCGGTCCGGTCGATCTCGGCCGGGTCGCCCTCAACGCCGTCGAGGATCTCGAGCAGGAGATTCAGGCCCGGGAACAGGCGCTCGTCCTGGAGCTTGCCGCCGAGGCCGTGTGGGTGCGGGGCGATGCGGCCCGTCTGGAGCAGATCGTCGGCAACCTTCTCGAGAACAGCAGCAAGTATTCCCCGGACGGAGCACGAATCACGCTGAGCCTGGCGCGCGAGGAGGATCGCGCCGTGTTGCGTGTCCGTGACGAGGGAGCCGGGATATCAGCCGAGGATCTGCAGCACATCTTCGAGCCCTACTTCCGCGGCGGCGGCTCCGCTCATGCCGGGCGCGACGGCCTGGGACTGGGTCTGACGCTCACACGGCGGCTCGTGCAGATGCACGGCGGAACGATCGAGGCGAAGAGTCCCGGCGCGGGCTGCGGCAGCGAGTTCACGGTCAGGCTGCCCATCGCCGCCGGATAGCGAAGCTCAGGCTCGCCCGGTCACCTCGGGCCGGGCATTCTGGCCGCCGGACGGCCGAGCGCCCTCTCCTGCCGGTCGAATCTGCGGCCGAGAAAGGCGATGAACACGCCCCCGAAGAGGAGGCCGCCTGGAACCCACATCGCCAGGCCGGCGAGCTCCTGATCCTCGACCGGGGAGATCGGCAGAAACCGCCCGCAGACCGCGTACACGGGGTACCAGTCGGTGTGCGAGAACGCGAGAGCGGCCGACATCAGCATCATCGGCAGCATGCCGATGTAGAGCAGCGCGAAGCGATGCCGCAGGCGCAGACGCGCGTGCGGATAGTCGCGGGGATCGACCGCCAGGCTCCAGAAGGGCAGCGCGCCGAGGAAGGTGCTCCAGCTCATCGCCTCATACAACCGATTGCTCACCATGACGTCGAAGGTGACGGGAGGCCAGAGCCAGACGAGAAAGCTGACGACGTAGAGGAGCGTAGCTACCCGCGGATCGAGCAGCAGCTTGGGCGCGCGGATCCTCACTGCCAACCGTGCGTGCAAGGAGCGCGGCAAGCCTCGCGCGAGCGCTGCCCCGGGCGCCGCTGCGCAGAGGAGCGCCGGGGCCAGGTCGTGCAGGGCGAAATGCTGCAGCTGCAGCACGGAGAACATGTGGCTCGCGTAGTAATCCCAGCTCGTCTGCAGCGCCGCGTAGAGGAGCACCAGCCCCGCGAAGAACGCGATCCGGCGATACAGGGGGACCCCGGACGGCACCCGGGCCATGCCGCGGGCGTAGAGGATGGCCGCCAGCGAGACCGCCAGCACGACGGTCGGCGAGAGCTGCCATGGCAGCGCGAGCCCGATCCCGGTCGGCAATTCGGCTCCCGAAATGAGAGTGGACCGGACCTGTCGGCCGGCTCCCGGCGCGGCCACCAGCTCCGGGTGCGGATCGGGTTCCGGTGTCGCTCGGTCGCCGCGCCGGCCCTTCTCGCAAGGATCGTGCTCGCCCCGCCCCCGCACTGCGGATCACCCTCTTCCAGGATGCCGGCAGCCCTTCCCGCGACGGGCCCCGTCTCCCGGGCGGGATCGGGAATGTGAGCGAGCGCCCGATATCCGCGGCGCTCCCGGCTTGGCATGGGCGGCAGGTGGAGTTATGGTTGGGGCGTGGGGGTCACCGGGAGCGGCGGAGCCGCTCCACGGCCGTCGAATAGAGTTCCTGTCGAGAGAAAATGACTTTACGGGGTCGGTTCATTCCGGAGTGCGAGCTCGCGCTCTTCCTGGACGTCGATGGCACGCTGCTGGAGCTCGCCGCGTCACCCGACGCCGTGCGGGTACCCGCCGCCGTGCGCAATACGCTGGCGCTCGCGTCGGAGCGCGAGGACGGCGCACTGGCGCTCGTCAGCGGGCGCACCCTCGCCTCTTTGGACCGTCTGTTCGCGCCCAGCCGCTATCCCGCCTGCTGCCAACACGGCTTCGAGCGGCGGGATGCGCGCGGCCGCGTGACGCGGCCCGAAGCCGACCACGGGCTGCTCGAGCGCGTGCGCGAGTGGCTGGGCGAGCACATCGATCCGCGCGGCAATCTCGTGCTCGAAGACAAGACGACGGCGCTGGCTCTCCATTATCGGCGCGCCCCCCAGCTGCATGGCGAGGTCCGGGAACTCATGGAGTCCGCCGCCGC
>DASZYK010000477.1:0-2466 GCA_035545455.1 Steroidobacteraceae bacterium | reverse complement strand
GTCGGCAATGGGATGGCGGGGATGAGGACGGTGGAGGAGCTGCTGCGCCTCGCCCCCGACGCCTGCGACATCACCGTATTCGGTGCGGAACCGCACGGCAACTACAACCGCGTCCTGCTCTCGCCGGTGCTCGCCGGCGAGCAGCGTCCGGAGGACATCATCCTGCACGGCCCCGAGTGGTACGAGGAGCATCGGGTCGCGCTGCACACCGATGATCCGGTGGTGGAGATCGACCGGCGCCGGCGCGTGGTCCGCTCCGCCAAGGGAGTGGAGGCGGGATATGAACGCCTGCTCCTCGCGACCGGCTCGAGCCCGGTCATCCTGCCCATTCCGGGGAAGAGCTTTCCGGGCGTGGTGACGTTCCGCGATCTCGGTGATGTCGAGTCGATGCTGCGGGCGGCGCGGCAATACCGCAAGGCCGCGGTGATCGGCGGCGGGCTGCTCGGCCTGGAGGCCGCCAATGCGCTCGCGAAGCGCGGCATGGAGGTCACCGTCGTTCATCTGCTGCCGACGCTGATGGAGCGCCAGCTCGATGCGGCCGCGGCGGAGCTGCTCAGAGCCTCGCTGGAATCCCGCGGCCTGAAGTTCCGCATGCCGGCGCAGACCGCCGCCGTGCTCGGGGAGAACCGCGCCACCGGGCTGCGGTTCGAGGACGGCAGCGAGCTCGCGGCGGATCTCGTCGTGATGGCCGCCGGCGTGCGCCCCAACATCGATCTGGCGAGCCGCGCCGGCCTGCGCTGCGAGCGCGGCGTGCTGGTCGACGACACTCTGCAGACGTTCGATCCAAGCATCTACGCCGTCGGCGAATGTGTTGAGCATCGCAACACGGTGTTCGGCCTCGTCGCTCCGCTCTGGGAGCAGGCGCGCGTCTGCGCCGCCCACCTTGCGGAGGTCGGAGTACGCCGTTACCGCGGGTCGCTGACCGCGACGCAACTCAAGGTCGCCGGCATCGAAGTCTACTCGGCCGGCGACCTCTCCGACTCCGAGGGGTGCGAGTCGCTGCTGATGCGCGATCACCGGCGCGGCATCTACAGGCGCCTGGTGATCCGCAACAATCGGCTGCAGGGGGCGGTGCTCTACGGCGATGCGCGCCTCGGGCCGTGGTACTTCGAGCTGATGGCGAGCGGCGCCGACGTCGGCCGGCTGCGGGAGCGGCTTCTATTCGGGCCCGACGGCGCCGCCGGCCGCGGAGCGGGCGCGGCGCTGGCGGGGTAGCTTCCATGTCGGCCGCCGTGCGGACCACCTGCCCCTACTGCGGGGTGGGCTGCGGAGTCATCGCCCGCGAGCGAGTGGACGGAACGTTCGAGATCGCGGGCGATCCGCGCCATCCCGCCAACTTCGGCAGCCTCTGCTCGAAGGGCTCGGCGCTAGCCGAGACCCTGGGGAGCGAGGGACGTCTCCTCCATCCGTTCCTTCGTCCGCGCGGACGTGCGCCGCGGACGGGAAGGGGCCCTGTCCGGCGCGTCGGGTGGGATGAAGCTCTGACCCGCGTCGCGCAGGGATTCAGCGCCGCAATCCGCGAGCACGGTCCCGACTCCGTTGCGTTTTATGTGTCGGGCCAGCTTCTGACCGAGGACTACTACGTCGCCAACAAGCTGATGAAGGGCTTCATCGGCAGCGCCAACATCGATACCAATTCCCGCCTGTGCATGGCCTCCGCGGTCGCGGGGCACAGGCGCGCTTTCGGCGAGGACCTGGTGCCGGGCTGCTACGAGGATCTGGAGCTCGCGGACCTCATCGTTCTCGTGGGCTCCAACACGGCCTGGTGCCATCCCATCCTCTTCCGGCGCATCGAGCGCGAGAAGCAGCGCCGTCCCGGGCTGAAGCTCGTCGTGATCGACCCTCGCAGGACGCCCACCGCCGAGCTGGCGGATCTGCATCTGCCGATCCGCGCCGGGACGGACGTGACGCTGTTCAACGGACTGCTGTGGCATCTCCACCGGCACGGCGCCGCGGACGACCGCTTCCTCGAAACGCACACCACCGGCGGGCAAGAGGCTATTGCCGCGGCGCGGGCCGCCGGCGATCCTGCGTCGGTCGCCGCCGTCTGCGGCGCGGACGCGGAGCGGATCGGAGAGCTGTATCGTCTCTTCCACTCCAACGAGCGCGTCGTCACCCTGTTCTCGCAGGGCGTCAACCAGTCCTCCGCCGGCACCGACAAGGTCAACGGCATCATCAACTGCCATCTGCTCACGGGCCGGATCGGCCGTCCCGGCATGGGCCCGTTCTCGCTCACCGGACAGCCCAACGCCATGGGCGGGCGCGAGGTCGGAGGCCTGGCCAACACGCTGGCGGCGCACCTCGATCTCGAGTCCGCCGAGCATCGCGACACCGTGCGGACATTCTGGGGCGCGCCGCGCATCGCCTCCCGCCCCGGCCTCAAGGCGGTGGATCTCTTCGATGCCATCCGCGCCGGCCGGGTCAAGGCGGTCTGGATCATGGCCACCAACCCGGTGGTGAGCCTTC
>DASZYK010000476.1:0-6522 GCA_035545455.1 Steroidobacteraceae bacterium | reverse complement strand
TTCGGTGGCATGACCACGCGCTACGGGGAAGGCGTCGCGCAGCGCACCTGTGCCGCGGCTGACCGTACCGGCCACGCGATCCTGCACACGCTCTACCAGCAGTCGCTGCGCAACAACGCCGAGTTCTTTGTCGAGTATTTCGCGCTCGACCTCATGATGGAGAACGGGGCCTGCCGCGGCGTCGTCGCCCTCGACATGACCGAGGGAAAGCTGCACCGCTTCCGGGCCCACACGACGATTCTCGCCACCGGCGGCTACGGGCGCGCCTACTTCTCCTGCACGTCCGCCCATTCCTGCACCGGCGACGGCAACGCCATGGTGCTGCGCGCCGGGCTGCCGCTGCAGGACATGGAGTTCGTGCAGTTTCATCCGACCGGCATCTACGGCGCGGGCTGCCTCATCACCGAGGGAGCGCGCGGCGAGGGCGGCTATCTCACCAACTCCAAGGGCGAGCGATTCATGGAGCGCTATGCCCCGAACGCCAAGGACCTGGCCTCGCGCGACGTGGTGAGCCGCGCCATGACGGTGGAGATCCGGGAGGGCCGCGGCGTCGGCGCCGAGCGGGACCACATCCACCTGCACCTCGAGCATCTGGGACCCGAGGTGATCCACGAGCGGCTGCCCGGCATCGCGGAGACGACCCGCATCTTCGCGGGCGTCGATGTCACCAAGCAGCCCATTCCCGTGCAGCCCACGGCTCACTACAACATGGGCGGCGTGCCCTGCAACTTCCATGGCGAGGTCGTGGTGCCCAAGGCCGGCGATCCGGACGCGGTGGTACCGGGCCTGATGGCGGTCGGCGAGGCGGCATGCGTGTCCGTCCATGGCGCCAACCGCCTCGGCTCCAACTCACTGCTCGACCTGGTCGTGTTCGGCCGCCAGGCGGCGCGCCGCTGCGCGGAGGTCCTCCGTCCCGGCATGAGGCACGCGCCCCTGCCCAGGGATGCGGCGGACCCCGCGGTAGCGCGCCTCGAGCGGCTGCGCAACGCCAACGGCTCCCGCCCGACCGCCGCGATCCGCCTGGAAATGCAGAAGATCATGCAGAGGGACGCCGCGGTGTTCCGCACCGGGGAGACGCTGGAGGAGGGCACCCGCAGGCTCGCGCAGACGTTCCAGTCCTTCGCGGACGTCAGAGTCACCGACCGCTCGCTGGTGTGGAACACCGATCTCGTGGAGACGATGGAGCTCGAGAACCTGCTGCTGCAGGCGACGGCCACGATCCACTCGGCCCTCAACCGCACCGAGAGCCGGGGCGCCCATGCCCGCGAGGACTTTCCCGCGCGCGACGACCAGGGCTGGCTCAAGCACTCGCTGGTGTGGGTCGAGGGGCCCGGCCGCGCGCGGTTCGATTACCGGCCGGTCCATCTCAACACGCTGACCGGCGAGGTCGAGACGATTCCGCCGAAGGCGCGCACGTACTGACAGCCAAGGTTGACCGATGGCCGATTTCCGACTTCCCGCGAACTCCCGCATCCGCAAGGGCAACACGCATCGCGCGGCCGCCGGCGCGCGCCAGGTGCGCACCTTCCGCATCTACCGCTTCGATCCCGCCTCGGGCGGCAACCCGAGGGTCGACACCTTCGAGCTCGACGTTGCGGGGTGCGGTCCGATGGTCCTCGATGCGCTGATTCAGATCAAAGCCGGCATCGACTCCTCGCTCACCTTCCGCCGCTCGTGCCGCGAGGGCATCTGCGGCTCGTGCGCCATGAACATCGACGGGGTGAACCGGCTGGCGTGCACCACCGCAATGGAGGATCTCGGCGGCGGCGACATCCGCATCTACCCGCTGCCGCACATGCCGGTGGTGAAGGACCTGGTGCCGGACCTCACCAACTTCTACGCGCAGTACGCCTCGGTGAAGCCCTGGCTCCTCACGCACACTCCGCCGCCGCCCGACGGCGAGCGGCTGCAGTCGAAGGCGGAGCAGGAGAGGATCGACCGGCCCGCCGCCTGCATTCTGTGCGCCTGCTGCTCCGCGGGATGTCCCAGCTACTGGTGGAACAGTGACCGCTACCTCGGGCCGGCGGCTCTCCTCGCCGCGTACCGGTGGATCATCGACAGCCGCGACGAGGCGACGGGCGAGCGGCTGGATGAGCTCGAGGATCCCTTCCGGCTCTATCGCTGCCACACCATCATGAACTGCACGGACGTGTGCCCGAAGGACCTCAATCCCGCCAAGGCCATCGCCGAGATCAAGCGGATGCTGGTCGAGCGGCAATGAATCGCGGGCGGCGGGGCCGGGGAAGGGCCGGGCAGGGCTGATGACGGAGGATTCGATCGGAAACGATCCGGACGCGCGGGTGCTCGCCTGGCGCTGCCGCCGCGGAATGAAGGAGCTCGACGTCCTCCTCGAGCGCTATGCGGCCGCCGCGCTGGCCGATGCGGATGCCGCCGAGCGGCGGCTGCTCGCGCGCTTTCTCGAGCGCCCGGATCCCGAGCTCGCCGGGTACTTCTTCGCCGGCGAGGTGCCGCCGGAGCCCGAGGTGGCGGCGCTCGTGAAGCGCATCCGGGAGTGCGCGAGCCGGGCCTCCCGGTGAGGCCACCGCCGCCGGCGCTGGGAAAGCCCCGCGAAACAGGGCATGATGCAGGCCCACTGATCCTCGTGACGCGCCCCTCCGAGGCTCGCACGCAAGGCCACTTGAATCGCCCTTGACCGAGTCCAATCTTCCTGAAGCAACCGGCGAAGACGAGCCTCCGAGAGCAGCAGGCACGAAGACGGAGACGGGATCGGGAAACGCACAGCGCCTGAACTTTCAAAGTGGTTCAGGGTCTATTCAGGTCGCGGCGCAGCGGCCTTACCCCCGGGAGGAAAGGGCGCGGATGGGCGCCGACGTAAGCGATCTCAGCCTGGTTCGCCGCGTGCAGCGCGGCGACAAGGGCGCGTTCGACGCGCTGGTGCTCAAGTATCAGCACAAACTCGTCAAGCTGGTCATGCGTTATGTCCGCAACCCGGCCGAGGCCGAGGACATTGCCCAGGAGGCCTTCATCAAGGCCTACCGCGCCCTGCCGCAGTTCCGCGGCGACAGCGCCTTTTACACCTGGCTCTACCGGATCGCGATCAACACCGCGAAGAACGCCGTGGTCTCCCGCGACCGCAGCCCCATCGATTACAACGTCGACCGCGGCAGCACCGACAGCGATGAGTCCTACGATATGCAAGGCCGAATGAGAGATTCCGAGACCCCCGAGGGGCTGGTGCTGACGGACGAGATACGCTCCACCGTCAATGCCGCGATCGATGCGCTGCCGGAGGACCTGCGCACCGCCATCGTGCTGCGCGAGCTCGAGGGCCTCTCGTACGAGGAGATCGCCGCCGCCATGGCGTGCCCGGTCGGCACGGTCCGCTCCCGCATCTTCAGAGCGCGCGAGGCGATCGACCGGCGCCTGCGCGAGGTCTTCGAAGGCGGCCTCGGCCGCGCGGAGGAGTTGGGATGAACGAGGAGCTCGACAGCCAGCTTTCCGCCATGTTCGACAACGAGCTGCCCGCCGCCGAATGCGAGCTGATGGCGCGCCGGCTGTCCCGCGATGCGGACCTCAAGGCCCGCTGGGGCCGGTACGCGGTCATCGGCGCGGTGATCCGCGCGGAACGGGGCGTCACGCTGGACGGAACCGTGGCAGGGCGCGTGAGCGCGGCTCTTTCGAGCGAGCCCGCGCTGTCGGCCGACGGAGCCCGGCCGGGGGGCCGCGCACTCAGGGAACGCTGGTGGCAGCCGGTCGCCGGCGCAGGGCTGGCGGCCGGCGTCGCCGCGGTCTCCATTTTCTGGCTGCGCTCGCACGCGATGCCCGATGGCTCCGGCGCCTCGGCGCCTGTCGTGGTCGCCAGCAGCAGCTCGACTGTGACGGCGCCCGCAGCCCGGTCGGCCTTGCGGGACGCCAGCGTGACCGCGCCCGACAGCTTCGTGGTGCCGCCGGTGCCGCAACGGCCGATGATGGTCGTTCCCGCCACGGAGCTGGCCGACTACGTGGTGGCCCACAGCGCCTTCTCCTGGCCCGTCAGCCGCGGAAATCTCCTCTCGGCGCTGATGGTGAGCGAGCCGGGAACCTCGAGCACGCCCGCAAGGTCGGATCAGCCAGCTCCAGGCGTGCAAGGCAATGCGACCCAGAATCCGAAGTAGCGACCGCATCGGCTGGCTGGCGCTCGCCCTGGCCCTCGCCGGCGTGGCGAGCGCCGACGAGCCGGCCAAGTGGCTCGAGCGCATGAACCACGCGCTCACCACTCTCAATTACGACGGCACGTTCGCCCACTGGCAGGGCGGCAAGGTGGAGATGCTGCGCATCATCCACCGGGTCGAGGGCGGCACCGTCTCCGAGCGGCTCGTCTCCCTGGACGGCTCGGGCCGGGAGTTCATCCGCACCGGCTCCAACCTCACCTGTTATCTTCCCGACAAGCACGTCGTGTTGGTGGAGCGGACGCCGCCGAAAGTCTCGCTCCTCGGCGGCTTTCCGGCGATCGACAAGCGGACCGCGCGCTTCTATGACATCAAGGAAGTCGCCCGCATGCGCTTCAATCAGCGCAGCACCCACCTCGTCACCGTCATGCCCCGGGACCAGTACCGATACGGCTATCGTCTCTGGATCGACGATTCGACGGCGATGCCGTTGAAGACGCAGCTCTGCGACGGCCACGGAACCGTCATCGAGCAGATCGTGTTCGCGAATCTGAAGGTTCGCAGGCACATTCCCGACTCGGCCTTCCGGCCCGGCATCTCGACCGCCGGCTTCCAGTGGCTGCGCAACGACTCCGCGCCGCCGCCGGCCGCCGCGGCTCCGAGCGGCACCGTCTGGAACGCCGATCGCCTGCCGCCGGGATTTCACATGACGGTGCGCGCCGCGCAGACCATGCCGGGCTCGCCGGGTCCGGTCGATCACCTCGTCTTCACTGACGGGCTGGCATCCGTATCGGTGTTCGTGGAGACGCACGCCGAGGCAACCTCGGGCCAGAAGCCCGTCGTGGAGTCCGCCCGTGTCGGCTCCTCGTACGCCTTCTCCACGGTGGTTGACGGGCACAAGGTGACCGCCGTCGGCGAGGTTCCACCGGAGACGGTGCGCTTCATCGCGGACTCGGTGAAGGCGGAGAAGGCATCCGTGCCTGCGCCGGCGCCCGCCGCGCTGGGGCCTCTCCCGGGCGGTCCGTTCGCGCACCCGCCGCCGCACTGAAAGGCGCGCCGTTCTCACGGTAGTCCATCGCCGCGAATGCCATCTTTGCGAGCAGATGCTCGCCGAGCTGGAGGCGCTCGGGCGGGCCATGCCCCTGCCGCCGATCGAGGTGGTGGACGTCGACGCCGATCCGGTGCTGAAGCGCCGGCACGGGCTCGATGTGCCGGTGCTGCTCCTCGATGGCACGGTGGTCTGCCGCCACCGCCTGGATGCCGCGGAGCTCAGGCGCCTGCTGCGGCGGGCCTGACTGCTATAATTGCGGCGGCCGCTGATCACCTGGCGCGGCAGCAACGCGACAGACCGATTCATGCGGCTCATACGTAATTTCTCCATCATCGCCCACGTCGATCACGGCAAGTCGACCCTTGCCGACCGGTTCATTCAGCTCTGCGGCGGCCTCGCGGATCGCGAGATGCAGGCGCAGGTGCTCGACTCCATGGACCTCGAGCGCGAGCGCGGCATCACGATCAAGGCCCAGAGCGTCACGCTCTTCTATCAGGCGCGCGACGGCGAGCGTTACCAGCTCAACATGATCGACACGCCCGGGCACGTGGATTTCTCGTACGAGGTGTCCCGCTCCCTCGCCGCCTGCGATGGCGCGCTGCTCGTGGTCGACGCGTCGCAGGGGGTGGAGGCGCAGAGCGTCGCCAACTGCTATACGGCCATCGAGCAGGGGCTCGAGGTCCTGCCGGTCATCAACAAGATCGATCTGCCGTCGGCGGACCCCGAGCGGGTGATGCGCGAGATCGAGGAGATCATCGGCATCGAGGCCGACGATGCGGTGCGGGTGAGCGCGAAGACGGGCGAGGGTGTGCCGGAGCTGCTGGAGGCGCTGATCCGCCGCATCCCGCCGCCGAAGGGCGATGCCGAGGCGCCGCTGCAGGCGCTCATCATCGATTCCTGGTTCGACAACTATGTCGGCGTGGTTTCCCTCGTGCGGGTCGTCAACGGCAGCGTCAGGACGGGCGAGAAGATCCGGGTGGTATCGACCGGCCGCAGCTACACGGTCGATCGCCTCGGCCGCTTCACTCCGAAGCCGGTCGTGGAGAAGTCGCTGTCGACCGGTGATGTCGGCTTCATCGTGGCCGGGATCAAGGAGATCGACGGCGCGCCGGTCGGCGATACCATCACGCTGGAGAGCCGGGCGGCGGCAGCGCCGCTCCCGGGATTCCGGCAGATCAAGCCGCGCGTCTTCGCCGGACTCTTTCCCATCAACTCCGAGGATTACGAGAGCTTTCGCGACGCGCTCGCGAAGCTGAAGCTCAACGACTCGGCGCTCCATTACGAGCCGGAGGTCTCCGGCGCGCTCGGGTTCGGCTTCCGCTGCGGCTTCCTCGGGCTGCTCCACATGGACATCGTCCAGGA
>DASZYK010000475.1:0-11296 GCA_035545455.1 Steroidobacteraceae bacterium | reverse complement strand
CACACACCATGTCATTGTCGCAGCGGTAACGCCCATGGGGCAGTGCCTGCGATGGGGCCGCATCGAGGGCGGGCACCAGTCCGGAGTCTTCTCCGTAAGCGGGAAGTCCCAGGAACGCGTAGCTGAGATCCTCCTCGCGGACCTCGCCCTGGGCGAGCGTCCGCCCTACGCCGCGGGCGAGCATCTCACGAAGCGCATCGAGCCCGATCTCGAGGTAGTAGGCCGGACCTTCGACGTGCGAGGCCAGCACCCTGCCCGTCTCGTCGATCAACAGGAATCGGGTCTGGGTGCCTCCGCCGTCGACACCGAGGAAGGTCTTCACGGGCGGAAGGGAAACGAGTGGATGGATACTCCCTGAACGACGCGATTGACGGTCCCGGCGGCGTTCGGGCGGTCCGGTGAGAGCCCGAGCGAGATCGACCGCAGCAGCGCGAGTGTCTGCGCGAATGCCGCATAGGGCAAGCAGAGCTCGAGATCCGACAGGAGGCCGGGCGCCCGCGCGCCCCCCTGGAGCGCGATGGTGTCGGGGCCGTCCCGCTCATCCGCGCGAGCCGTGAGTGCGACCACCCGTCCCGCCACGGCATCGCTTCTGAGCTCGCGCAGCAGATCGAAGTCGTACTGGCGGGTGTAGGCATCGTTGCTGAGGAACGTGACCACCAGGGTGCTGGCGTTGACGATCGTCTTCGGGCCGTGCCGGAACCCGAGCGGCGACTCCCCGATGCTCACCACCCGGCCGTCGGTCAGCTCGAGCATCTTGAGAGCCGACTCGAGCGCCAGCCCCTTGAGCTCGTTGCTGCCCACGAATACCACCCGATCGAACTGCGCCCGCGCCAGATCGGCGGCGAGCGGCACGTGGTCCGTCAGGATCTCGGTGCCCAGTCCGGCGATGGCCTCGATCCGCGCCGGATCCGCTCGCAGCGCCCCGAGCGCCAGGGACGCCGCCAGCAGCATTCCCGTGAAGCTCGAGGTCATGGCGAAGCTCTGGTCGTTGCAGGCCTCCGGCAGCACCACGGAGTAGGCGTGCCGCAGGCCGCGCGCGCAGCGGCTGAGCTCTCCTTCGGCGTTGCACGTCACGATGAGATGATGACAGTCCTCGATCCGCTGCTCCGCCAGCTCGAGGGCAGCGACGCTCTCCGGGCTGTTGCCCGACCGCGCGAAATGCACCATCAGGGTCGGCGCCTCGGGCGCGAGCGTGCTGTGTGGACTCGCGACGATGTCCGTCGTCGGGATCGCTTCGGCCTGCCTGCCGGCACTCGACAGCGCGGGTGCGAGGCACTTGCCGATGTACGCCGAGGTGCCGGCGCCGGTGAGCACAACGCGCAACGCGGGATCGCCGAGCAGCGGCGCGAGATGCGCCCGCAGGCTCCCATCGGCGCCGACCTCGCTCGCGATCCGCGGCCACAGTTGCGGCTGCTGCGCGATCTCACGCGCCGTCCACTGCGCGCCCGCGGAGCGGATCTGCGCCGCGCTCAGTCCCAGGATTTCCATGGAGTCGTTCACCGTGTCATCCGCTTTCAGTACCGCCAGGCGAGTCCGAGCACGTACGTGCGCCCGTAGGCACTGTAGCCCTCCCCTACGCCGCTCTCGCTCCCGCCCACGTTCTGGCCGGGCGCCCAGGGCAGGAGCGGATTGCCGTTGAGGTAGGTGCGGGCGATGGAGTTGGTGAGATTCTTGCCTTCCCAGTAGGCCTCGAAGCCGTGGCCGAAGCGGTAATGCACGCTCGCCGTGACCCAGTTGAAGGGCCGTGTGATCGCCGGCCATCCGGGAACGTCGGTGCATTCCGAGCAGGTGGCGGTGTAGCTCGACTGGTGATCCCAGTTGGCGTCGGCGCTGATCGCGCCCTTGTCGTAGAAGAGCCCGATCGAGAACGTGGTGGGCGGCGCGGCGTTGATCGCGCCCACGAAGTTGCCGAACTGATCGTAGCTGCGGGTGCGCGTGGCCGTGAACTGCATGTGGGTGCCGAAGCCGTCGGCCAGGATCTGCTGCCAGGTGAGCTCCACGCCCGAGAATGTGCTCTCCGCGCCGTTCGCCGGCGCCGTGACCGTCCACAGGAACGGCGTGCCGGGCACCGTACCCGGCTGGCCGCCGACGTACTGCATCGTCCCGAGGTCGACGTTGGTCGCGACCGCCGAGTAGATGTCGTCCTTGATCCTCTTGGCGAACACGGCCGCGGTGAACGCCGAATGGGCCGAATAATACCACTCGACCGACAGGTCGATCTGATTGGCACGGATCGGCTTCAGTCCGGCCGTGCCGTTGTAGTCGAGCTCGGGCGTACCGTTCTCCGCGTTGTTGGTGGAGGTGGGGGCGAGCTCGCTGAGATTGGGCCGCGCCATGGTCTGAGCGACCGCCAGCCGGGCCTGCAGCCGGTTCCTGACCACCCAGTAGGCGAGGTTCAGCGAGGGCAGCGCCAGCGTGTAGCTGCCCTTGGCGCCGAGCGCCTGCGAAGTCCCGTATTGCACGTTCCAGGTCTGCACGCTGCTGGCGCTGTTGGAGGGCGTCCACAGCGACACCGGTACCGCGGAGGCCGTGTCGGCCGACGTCGTGGTGTGCACGACCCGGACGCCCACGTTCCCTGACCAGCGCGATGCGCCGAAATCCGCCTCCACGTAGGCCGAGAGCGTCTTCTCCGTCACCGCGTAGGAGTTGTAGGGGTTGACCTGGGGCTCGGTGAGGGCGAAGTCGAATGGCGTGTAGGGACCGACGCAAGGCGTAGCGGTGCAGTAGAAGGGGTTCGGCTTGCCGTCGAGGCTCTTCAGGAAGCCGATCAGCTGGCCGGCGTTCAGCGCCGGCAGCACCATCGGATACGAGCCGCCCGCGCCTTGCATGAAGTTCGGCAGGCTCATCAGCGAGACGACGTTGAATCCCTGGGAGCCGAACGAGTAGGGGCTGCATTGCACCGGGCAGCCGGCGGTCTGGTAGAGGGTGCCGTACTGGCCCGAGCCGTTGGTCCAGTCGTTGCTCGAGTCGACGCGCTCCTTGGCGCGGTCGGTGCCGCCCACCCCGAAGAGCAGCTGCTCGAAGGGTCCGAGGTCGGCCCGCCAGGCGCCGCTCAGCGTGAAGCCGGTGATCCTGTCGTGCACCGAGTACCCGTTCAGGCCCACGTAATGGGTCGACCAGTAGTTGTTGCTGTTGAGATAGCGGGAATTCATGAGCGCCGTGTAGGAGCAATATCCGGCGTTGGTGGCGCTGTCCGTCCCCGCGGGGCAGGCCGAGAGGCCGAGCTGGCTCGGCGGCACGACCACGTTGATGTCCGGGAGGCTGTTCGGCAGATCGGTGAAGTTGAGTATGTCCTCGGCGGTCGGCGAGTCGTTCACCAGCCCCGCGGTCACGAACGTGTCCGCGCCGGCCTCGGGCCGGCTGGCCGTGGAGCGGTAGAGGTCCGCGCCGATGGTGAGGCTGTCAGTCGGCTTCCACTGCGCGTTGAGGCCGTAGAGGAAGGTGTCGACCTTGCGGTTCATGGTGTTGTTCACCATCTCCGGCTGGAAGTTATCGACCGAGACCGAGGTGATCACTCCGTCCTGCACCACCGCATTGTTCTCGAACGGCGTGCCGTCCGGATTGGCGGCGAAGTAGTACGACTCGTTGTAGCCGATCTGCGGGTCGTTCAGGTGGGTCCAGAGGGCGTCGGCCCTGAGGCGGAAGTTGTCGGTCGGGCGCCACTCCAGGTTGCCGGTCAGCCCGTAGCGCTTCTTGTCGTCGAAGATCGAGCCGAAGGTGATGCAGCAGGGTGTCGCGATGAGCGGCACCGATCCGGGCCCGCCGGCGTATGGATAGGTGGTCGGCCCGTAGATGTTCTGGTTGTAGGCGTTCAGCGAGTCGGTGCGCGACTTCAGATCCGAGTCCACCGCGCCCAGCACGAATCCGAGCGTCCGCGCCTCGTTGGTGTCGCTGATGAAGGCCGAGAACTTCCTGCTGGTCAGGTGCGACATGTCGTTCCAGTCGCCCTCCGCATGCGCGTCCGCATGGAATCCGGGGTGATCGAACGCGCTGACGGTATGGAGGTTCACCGTGCCGCCGATGCTCCCCTCGACCGCGGAAGCCTGGGCGGACTTGAGCACGTCGGCCCCGGAGATGAGCTCAGCGGGCAGAACGTCGAAGGCGAGATCGCGGCCGTCGTCATCGCTCGCGAGGATCCGGTTGTCGAGCGTGACGATGTTGTACTCGGGGCCGAGACCGCGCACGCTGATCTTCTGACCCTCGCCGCCCGTGGTGCGCGTGACGGTGATGCCCGGCAGATGCTCCAGTGAGTCCGCCACGTCGGAATCCGGGAAGCGGCCGAGCTCGGTCGAGTCGATCGAGTCGAGCACGACCGGCGCGAACTCCTTGGTGGTGAGCGCCTTCTCGAGGTCGGCCCGGATGCCGGTCACCACCACTTCCTGAAGCTGCTCGCTCTTCCGGGAAGCCGCCGGCTCCGCGGACGTATCCGCCGCCGCGGCATTCGTGACAGCGGCGGCATCGGCCGCGTGCACGGCGACGGGCGCCGCCAGCTGCAGGGCGATGAGGAGGCTGCAGGCGCGGACTGCGGCCGCAAAGTCGGGGGACGTCTTCATGATACGGTGCCTTCTTCTGGTGTTTGCGGATCGCTGGCCCGCGAGTACTGAGAGAGAACCTGTCGGATGTGATGGATGACGAGCTCGGTCATCCGCGCCGGGAGAGTCCCCGCGCGCACCGCCGCGTGCGCCGCGGGCAGATACTGTGCGAGGAGCGCGAGCGGCGGTGTGGCGCTCTCGAAGCTCGCGCGGAGCCGCGCCAGCGCCGCCGCCACGGCCGGATCCGGCCAGTAGTAACGGATGCGATCGCTGAGGCTGTATTGCAGCTGCAGATCGAGGGCGTGGCCGGCGCCGTGGTAGTACTTGCGCCAGTGACGGGGGTCGCGGCGCATCACTTCGAGGATCGTCGCCCGCACGTTGGCGGAGCGCGACTCGCCGAGCCATTCCCGCTCGATGCAATCGAGCGCCCATACCGCCTCACGCAGCGCGAACGTGACGGCGGGACCCACCTTCAGGATCGCGAAGTGATCGCGAACGAGGGCTCTGAGAGCTTCTTCGGTCTGATAGTCGGTGGAGTGCGCCTCGAACACGAGCCCCGGCAGGTCATGGACGCAGCCGCTGAGATGACGCGCCTTCTCCGGCCGATAGTCGACGACCCGGTCGTGATCGAACTCCACACCGGGCTGCACCACGAGCCCGATGACCCGGCTCCATGCCTCGTGAAGACCCCTCGTCTCGAAGGCCGAGCGATGGGCGGCGACCGTGGCGAGTGCCGCGCGCGGCTCGGTGACCGCGAGCTCGCGCAGGTCCTCCTGCGCGCCGCCGGGCACCGGCACCTCGGTGCCGACCACATAGACCGGAGGCTCGCCGCCGGACTGCCGCCACGCTTCCTCGGCCTGCGCGCACAGCGAGGCGGTGCGCTCAGCCACGATCTCGTCGGAGAGCGCCGGCGGATCACCGGCGCAGGTCATCGAGCAATCGAGATGGATCTTGCGATAGCCGGCGCGCACATATTCGCCGACCATCACGCTCGCACGGCCGAGCGCCTGCTGCGCCGGCAAAGCCTGCCAGGTGTTGGGCCCCAGATGGTCGCCGCCCAAAAGGACGCGCTCACGCGGCAGCCCGGACGCATCCGCGAGACCCCAGACCAGGTCGCGGAATTGCGCGGGCCGCAGCCCCGTGTAGCCGCCTTCCTGGTTCACCTGATTGGAGGTGGCCTCGATCAGCGCGAGACCGCCCGTGGAGCGGGCGTGCGCGAGCGCTGCGCGCAGCGCCAGCGGATGCGCGGAACACACGGAATAGATTCCGGCGGCCTCGCCGCCCCGATGGCGCCGTACGAGCTCGAGAAGCGCCTTCATGTGCCTTCTTCGGGCTCGATGGCCAGCAGGGCCGCGGCGACGAAGGCCAGCGCGATACCGGCGATCTTGAGGGGCTGGGGGACGAGGCCGAGGAGCGCGAGCGCCAGAAGCGCGGTGATGAGGGGCGCGCCGGCGTTGGTGAGGGGGGAAACGACGATCGCCTTGCCGTAGCGGAAGGCATAGACCAACGTCAGCGCGCCAACCGAGTTCAGGATCTGGGTCGCGGCGGCGAGATAGGGGCCGTTGAGCCCGTAGTTGATGGGCCGCGAGAAATCCGTCATCCAGAGCGCCACGGGCACGAGCGCGAGCCCGATGAGCGTCATGTAAGAGAAGATCCCCTCCGCGCTCATGGTGCGGTTGGCCAGCTTGATGAAGAAGGCCTGCACGCCCCACGCGGCGAGGATGATGAGCGAATAGAGGAGCCAGGCCACGCCGTGGCCGCTCAATCCCTGCCCCGGCTGGTAGTCGAAGAGCGGCAGGGCGGCAAGGGCAATCAGGATGCCGAGCGCGCCGATGCGGGTGACCCGCTCACGCAGCCAGAGGAGCGACATCGCGATGGTGACCACCGGCGACAGCGCGATCAGCGGGAAGATCAGATACGTGGGACCCGTATGCACGGCATGGAAGAGCAACATCTGCCCTCCCGCGCCGGTGAGCCCGATGAGGGCGCCGAGGAGCACTGACCGGCGGTCGATGGGCAGCTTCCAGCCGGTACGCGCGAGCGCATAGAGCGCCGGCGGAATCATGGTGATCGCCCACACCGCGTAGATGAGGGTCTCGGGAAATCCGTGCTCCGCGGGCAGTCCCGCGAACGCGCCCCAGACGCCCCAGAAGAGCGTGGTGATGAGGGCGAAGACGAGCCCCGCGCGGCGGCTCACGAGCGGGGCCTGCGCATGGACGAATGCTTCACCCGAGAGGTGCTGCGCGGCGATCGGTTCACGTTCCCCCTGCAATCAAAAGAAACCGAAAGTCCAGCCAAGGATATGCTTATTATTTCGAAAACTTACGGAATAGTCAAGGTGGGCGGCATCCAGCCGGATTCATGAAAGCTTGCAACTTAGTTCGTAAGAACTCGAAAGATGGCGCGGCTGTTTCAAGGCTGCGGATTTGCGACCCAGGGGTCCCTTATGTACCTTTACGCATCGAGCGCGATCGAAAGAGCTATGCACGACCCCAATCCCCGCGGTGATGCGGGCGCCGAGTTGCGCGCGGCGGAGAGCGCGGTGGAGCGAGGACTGCTCGTCGAAGAGCGGCGGCGGCGGATCTGCGACCTGCTGCAGGAGCGCGGCCGTGTCACCGTCGTCGCGCTGGCGAGGCGATTCGAGACCTCCGCGGTCACGATCCGGGCGGACCTGGCGGCCCTCGAGCGAGCCGGCGCCCTCGTTCGCAGTCACGGCGGCGCGCTCTTGCCGCGCGAGGGTCTCGATCAGCCGCTCACCGTCAAAGAGACATTGCATCACGCCGAGAAGGTTCGCATTGCGCGCGTCGCGGTTTCCCTCATCCGGGACGGTGAGACGATCATTCTCGACTCGGGGACGACCACGGCCGAGATCGCCAAGCAGATCCGCGAGGCGCCTCTGCAGTCGATCAACGTGATCACCAATGCGCTCAACGTCGCCATGCTGCTCGCGAGCGCGCCGATGGTGCGGCTGATCATGCCGGGCGGCATATTGCGGCGCGAATCCAACTCCCTGTCCGGCCACATCGGCGAGGCTGCGCTCGCTGAGCTCAGGGCCGACCGGCTCTTTCTCGGCGCCGACGCCATCGATCCCACGCTCGGCGTGATGACGCCGCACCTGCCGGAAGCGCAGCTCAATCTGAAGATGATCGAGATCGCGCGTCAGGTGATCGCGGTGGCCGATTCGTCCAAGCTCCTGCGCAGAAACATCTCGGTCATCGCGCACGTGGAGCAGCTCGACACGCTCATTACCGACTCCGCCGCGCCGCCTGCCGTGGTGGATGAGCTGCGCCAGCGCGGCGTGGAAGTGCTGCTGGCCTGATCGCGCCCTCGAGCGGATCGCGCGCCGCCCGTGACCGGGCTGCTGCGGTGTCGGCACACCGTCGATGACAGTCTCCGAGCGCACGACGGGCTCGCGAGCGGGCGGCAGCAGCAGCCCACTCGAGGGCCGTGGTCCGTCTCTGTCGATCGTTGGCAGTTTCGTATAGTTACGAATAACATTGCGTCTGCCATCATTAACTTATTTTTAAAAATGAAGAAGCGAAATTCTGACGCGACGGCAGACCTCCGAGACTCCGCCATTCGCCTGCTCGCCCTGGGCACGGCGTGCCTGCTGACCTTGGCTCCTGCCGCGGCACGGGCGCAGGAACGCCATTACTCGACGACGGACTTTGCGCGTGTGCAGAAAGTGGATGCCCACATGCACATCTACGGTCCGGCCAACCTGCTGGTGGCCGAGGCGATCCGGGACGGCTTCCATATCCTCACGATCAACGTCGACGATCCGGACCATGGCTCGATCCCGCGACAGCTTCACGACGCGGCGTCGCTTCGTCGCCGGTATCCGGGGCAAGTCGCTTTTGCCGGTACGTTCTCGGCCGCCGGTTTCACGAAACCGGGCTGGTCGACCGGGGCAGTGCACGAGATCGACGCAGCCGTAGCGCAGGGCGCGGTGGGCATCAAGATCTGGAAGAACTTCGGGATGGTCGTGCGTGACGGCACCGGCCGGTACGTGATGCCGGACGACCCGCGTCTGGAGCCGATCTATTCCATGCTGCAGCGCGAGCACATCGTTCTGCTGGGACACATGGCCGAGCCGCTCGACTGCTGGCTTCCCTACTCGAAGATGATCGTGAAGGGAGACGCTGATTACTATCGGCAGCACCCGGAGTACTACATGTACCTGCATCCGGACAGGCCGGGGCACGATGAGATCCTGGCGGCCCGCGACCGGATGCTGGCGGCTCATCCGCAGCTGCGCTTCGATGCGGTGCACCTCGCGTCTCTGGAGTGGGACGTCGGCCGGATAGCGGCGTTCCTCGACCGGTTCCCGGAGGCGGATGTCGACATGGCCGCCCGCATCGGGCAGCTCGAGTATCAGGCCGAGACTCATCCCGACGAGGTCAGGCAGTTCTTCATCCGCTACCAGGACCGGATCCTGTACGGCACCGACGATGCCTACGGACCGTCGGATGATCCGCAGGCGGTCGCCGAGATCGCCGCCGACTGGCGCCGGGACTGGCGGTTCCTCGTCACCGGCGATCGGCTGCGCTCGCCGGACCTCGACCGCCCATTCCGCGGGCTGCACCTGCCGCGCAGCGTCGTGGACAAGATCTACCGCAAGAACGCCGTGGCGCTGTACCCGCGGGCCTGGCCTGGCCTGCGGTGAGTTTGGAGAGGGGCTCCCACGGCTGCCCGTGCGGCATCGCCGCCGCGCGGACCTGGCATGCCGTCAACGCTCAGTGTGAGCCCGCGCTCGCATTGCACGAGCATGTCCCGGTCGGCTCGCCCAATCGTCGGATCTTCGACGGGCTGAACACAGTGGACAGATGGCCGCTGATCCGGATGTCGGCGTGCCGCGTGATCCGGGAATCATCGAGCGTGGTCGCCTCCAGGTCGATGCGATAAGTGCCGGGCTCCGTCCAGGTGTGCATCGCGCTGCTGCCGCGGGCGGAGGTCCCGTCGCCAAATCCCCACCGATAGGCCAGGACGGGCTGGCCGCCTTTCGCCGCTGCCACACAGGTGACCGGCTGGCCCGCTACGGACGCATGGGGGCAATCGATCGCGAGGCGCGGCATGGCGGCCGGCTGCTGCTCATCGATGATCTTCAACATGCGCACCGAGTGCGGCGGCAAATCCATGCGCAAAGCGCCTACCGAGAACGGCGAGGGTCGCTGCGGGCGCAGGACGTCGGTGATGCGATACGCGCCACCGGCCGCGAGACCGAGGCTCGCGAGCGACACGACGTGCCGGGTGGGATGCTCCGTCCAGTTGAACACGGTGAGGATGCTCTGCCGCGGGGATTCCTTCAGGAAGAAGATGCTCGGCTGGCGGTCGCTGTCCGCGTAGGTCATCAGGTCCTGGGGCACGGAAGACTTGCCGAGCCGCACCATGTCGATGAGATCGCGGTTCTCGATCAGCGCAACCCTGTCGGGAGAGCTCTGGAGAGAAGGCAGATTGTCGCCGATCTCGAGCATGCCGCCGGAGACCGCGGCGAGCGCGATGGACACCTCGGCCTCATCGAGAGTCAGCGGCTCGCGGCCTTCGTGCCAGGTCTGATCGGTGATCCGCTGGGTGGAGACCGTGAAGGCGTCGGGATCCGAGACGAAGAAGTTGCGGTTCATGTAGTACCGGGCGGCGATGCCGACGGCTGCATCGCGGCTCGCCTCGAAGCTGTGTCCGGTGTCCTGGGAGATCCGGCCGTAGTCGACATAGCCCACGGGATTCAGCATCGCGCTGCCGTCCTTGTCGAGGTAGACGTCATCGCCCACCGCGTCGCGGATGATCCGCAGTCCGATGCGCTGCGCCTCCATCGCCGTGGTGTGCGGCCGGTAGTAGTAGCCCTCGATGGCGCTGTCGTCCATGAAATCGAGCTTGATGTAGTGAATGCCCCACTGGCGCGCCAGTGTGCGGTAGGTCGTGCGCAGGTACTGCTGCGCGCCGGGATTGGTCGCGTCGATGATGTAGAGAGCATCCTTGCCGTCGACCACGCTGCCCGCGCGGATGGGGCGGCCCGCGGCATTCTTCACCAGCCAGTCGGGGTGATGCCGGAAGACCCATGAGCGCTCCGAGACCTCGAAAGGCGCCGTCCAGATTCCTGGCGTCAGACCGAGTCCATGCACCGCGTACTCGAGCGGTACGAGCCCATGCGGAAACAGCGTCGCGTTTGGTGTCGTGTATTCACCGCGCGCGTACTGATAGCCCTCGTCGATGTGGAACAGCGTATAGCCGTAGCGCGCGAGATGCTCCGACAGCCACTGTGCGTTGGTCATTGCGGCGCCGGCATCCAGGCCGAAGTAATAGGCGGTCCAGCTCCACCAGCCCATGAGCGGCGGCGCCGTCACCCGGGCGCGGTGCAGCCGCCGGATGAGGCCGCCATAGGTCTCGAGCTGCCGGTGATAGTCATGATCGATGCTGAGCGCCAGCCCTTCGGAGGAGAGCGCGCCGCCCGGAGGCAGCGGGAGGCTGAGGATGATGCGATCGGCGGCAGGCGCATGCTCGAGGGAGTTCTCTTCTTCCATTTCCGTCGTGCCGGTCGAGTCGACCTGATAGCTCACGATGCGCGGCTTGCCCGCCGCGGATGCGACCCGCAGACGCAGAATGGTGAGGAAGCGGTCCGAAGTCAGTGCGCCGAGGAAGAGGCTCTCGTGAGTGGCGAGATCGTAGATGAGCTGACTGCCGACCGCGCGATGCAGGCCTCCGGGCGCGTCGCCGAGATCGTGAATCTGCATCGCGGGGCGGTCTTCGCTGAAACTGTCCGACAGCAC
>DASZYK010000474.1:0-4516 GCA_035545455.1 Steroidobacteraceae bacterium | reverse complement strand
GCTACACCGCGGACCGCCGGCTGCGCCACAACGACAGCTACACACCCAATGCCGAAGGCGGCAAGCGGCCCGACCGCTCGGTGATCGTCTACGCCCAGCGCGCGCGCGAGGCGTTCAAGGATGCGCCGATCGTCATCGGCGGCATCGAGGCCTCGCTGCGTCGCATCGCACACTTCGATTACTGGTCGGAGAAGGTGCGGCGCTCCATCCTTCTCGATGCGAAGGCGGACATGCTGGTGTTCGGCAACGGCGAGCGGCAGATCTGCGAGATCGCGCATCGGCTCGCCGCCGGAGAATCGATCCGTGACATCACCGACGTGCGCGGCACCGCATTCGCGCGCAAGGCGATGCCGGAGGGATGGATCGAGATCGACTCGACGCACCTCGATGCGCCGGGGCCGATCGCGCCGCTTCCTGATCCGTACGCGATGGAGTCCGAGAGGGCACCGCGTCCAGGAGAGGCGGCGCGGGAAGGCGTCGCCTCGGTCTCGCCGGTTGCCACCGCTCCGGGTACGGAAAAAGTCGTGCGCTTCGTGCGGCGAGTCAGGAATGCCGACCGCGGGCGCAGCGTCATCCGCATGCCCTCCTACGAGCAAGTCGCGTCCGATCCGGTGCTGTATGCGCACGCCTCCCGCATCCTGCATCTCGAGGCGAATCCCGGCAACGCCCGCGCACTGGTGCAGCGTCACGGCGACACCGAGGTGTGGCTGAATCCGCCGCCCATCCCGCTGACCACGGCGGAGATGGACTGGGTGTACGAGCGGCCCTTCCGCCGCCGGCCGCACCCGAGCTATGGCGAGGCCAACATCCCCGCGTACAAGATGATCCGCTTCTCGGTGGCCATCCAGCGCGGCTGCTTCGGCGGCTGCACGTTCTGCTCCATCACGGAGCACGAGGGGCGCGTCATCCAGAGCCGCTCGGAGCAATCCGTCGTGCGCGAGGTCGAGGCGATCCGGGACGAGGTGCCGGGCTTCACCGGAGTCATTTCCGACCTCGGCGGTCCCACGGCCAACATGTACCGGCTCGCCTGCCGCAGCCGCGAGATCGAGAGCGCGTGCCGGCGGCCGTCCTGCGTCTATCCGGGAATCTGTCCCAACCTCGATACCGATCATGCGCCGCTCATCCGTCTGTACCGGAAGGTCCGCGAGCTGCCGGGCATCCGCAAGGTGCTGATCGCCTCCGGAGTCCGCTACGACCTCGCCGTCGAGTCGCCGGAGTACGTGAAGGAGCTGGCGCAGCACCACACCGGCGGCTACCTCAAGATCGCGCCGGAGGCGATCTCCGAGGGACCGCTGTCGATGATGATGAAGCCGGGAATCGGCGCCTACGACCGCTTCAAGGAGCTGTTCGACCGCTATTCGCGCGAGGCCGGCAGGGAGCAGTACCTGATTCCCTACTTCATCGCCGCCCATCCGGGGACGAGCGATGAGGACATGCTGGAGCTGGCCCTGTGGCTGAAGAAAAACGGCTTTCGCGCGGATCAGGTGCAGGCCTTCCTGCCCTCGCCCATGGCCACCGCGACGGCGATGTACCATTCCCGCAAGAATCCGCTGAAGCGCCTGAGCCGCGCGGGCGGCGACGTGCGGGTGCCGAAGGGGCTGAAAGTACGGCGTCTCCACAAGGCGTTCCTGCGCTATCACGATCCCGACAACTGGCCGGTGCTGCGCGAGGCGCTGCGCCGCATGGGCCGCGCCGATCTCATCGGCAACGGCAGGCACCAGCTGGTGCCGGCATACCAGCCGGCGGGCACCGGCGAAAGCGGTGAGGGGCGCCGCGCACGGGCCCAGCAGACCTTCCGCACCCAGCACACCGGCCTGCCGCGAAATCCGCGGAGCGTGCGCAGGAAATAACCAAGGGGTTGCCGATGAGGCGGACATCGATTCGTGCCCCGATGGCAGGCGCCCTGGCGATCCTGACGATGTTGGCTGTGGCGGTCCCGACAGGCACGCCGCGAGCGGCGGCCGCGGCCCCCAGCAGGCATTCGGCTCAGGCGGATCCGGGCAAGCCCTCGATTGCGGGGCCCTCGACTGCGGCGCTGAAGAATCCCGGCAAGCCCCCGATTCCCGCGCTGAAGAATCCCGGCAAGCCCCCGACTCCAGCGCTTGGCCTCGAGATCCAGGGTGCCATCGGGCCCGCCACGTCGCAGTACGTCGAGCACGGGCTCGAGGTCGCGCAGCGGCGCGGCAGCCCGTTCGTCGTCCTGGAGATCGACACGCCCGGCGGCCTCGCCACCTCCATGCGCGAGATCATCAGCGCCATTCTGGCGTCGTCCGTGCCGGTCGTGGGCTATGTGGCTCCGTCCGGCGCGCGGGCGGCGAGCGCGGGCACGTACATTCTTTACGCCTGCCACTTCGCGGCCATGGCGCCGGCGACCAATCTCGGCGCCGCCACTCCGGTGTCGATCGGGGGCTCCGAGCCGGCGCCGCCCGCGGAACGTCCCGCGAAGACCGGCAAGGCGGCGCCCGCAGGCGAGCCGGCCCCGGAAATGAGCGCGGAGCAGCGCAAGGTCCTCAACGACTCGATCGCCTACATCCGCGGCCTCGCGCAGCTGCGCGGCCGCAATGCCGACTGGGCGGAGCAGGCCGTGCGCGGCGCGGCGAGCCTGCCCGCGACACAGGCGCTGCAGCAGCATGTCATCGACTTCATCGCGCCGGACATGACGAGCCTGCTGACCCAGTTGAACGGCCGTGAGACGCACGTCGGCGACCGGACCGTGCGGCTCGATACCGGGGGAGTGCGGGTCGTGTGGCTGAAGCCGGACTGGCGCACGCGGCTGCTCGGCATCATCACCAATCCCGAGATCGCCTACGGGCTGCTGCTGATCGGCATCTGGGGGCTGCTCTTCGAGGGCTACCATCCGGGCGGCGTCCTGCCCGGCGTGGTCGGCGTCATCTCGCTCCTCGTCGCGCTGTTCGCCTTCCAGCTCCTGCCGACCAATTTCGCCGGCCTGGCGCTGCTCGTGGTCGGCGCCGGCATGATGGCGGCGGAGTTCTTCTTCCCCGCCTACGGCTCGCTCGGCATCGGCGGCCTCATCGCATTCGTCGTCGGATCCCTCATTCTCTTCTCGGGAGCGCCCGGCCTGCAGGTGGCGCTGCCGCTGATCGGCGGCCTGGCGACGGTCGGGGGTCTCGTCATTCTCGGGATCGTGTATCTTGCCACCCGGGCCGCGCGCACCCCGGTCGCCACGGGGACGCAGGCGATGCTCGGCGCCACCGTCGAGGCGGCGGAGGATTTCGCCACCCGCGGGCGGGTGCGTTACGGCGGGGAGCTGTGGAATGCGTGCAGCGCGACGCCGCTCAGGGCCGGGCAGGCGGCGCGCGTGGTGAAGGTGGAAGGTCTAACATTGTGGGTTGAGCCGTTGCGATAACGGCCGGCTCCGCCCGGAGATGCTCATGCCCTACGCGGCCGTCGTCGTCATAGTCATCGTCGCGCTGCTGATATTCAGCTCCATCCGGGTGCTGAACGAGTACGAGCGCGCCGTCATGTTCACGCTGGGACGCTTCACCGGCATCCGCGGCCCCGGGGTCATCCTCCTCTGGCCCGTGATCCAGCGCATGAGCAAGGTGGACCTGCGCGTCATCGTACTGAACGTACCCAAGCAGGACGTGATCACCCGCGATAACGTGTCGGTCAAGGTGAACGCCGTCGTCTACTTCCGCATCGTGGATGCCGGCCGGGCGATCATCCAGGTGGCGAACGCCTGGGAAGCCACGAGTCAGGTTGCGCAGACCACGCTGCGCTCGGTGTTGGGTCAGCACGAGATGGATGATCTGCTCTCCCAGCGCGACAAGCTGAACAGCGACATTCAGCGCATCCTCGATCAGAGCACCGAGGCCTGGGGTATCAAGGTCGCGAACGTGGAGCTCAAGGACGTGGATCTCGACGAGAGCATGATCCGCGCAATGGCGCGACAGGCGGAGGCCGAGCGCAATCGCCGAGCGAAGGTGATCAACGCCGAAGGCGAGAAACAGGCCGCGCAGACGCTGACCGAGGCGGCGCAGGTTCTGGCCCAGCATCCGAGCGCGCTGCAGCTGCGCTATCTTCAGACTCTGGCCGATATCTCGCACGACAAGTCCTCGCTCATCATCTTTCCGTTGCCCCTCGATCTTATCCGGCCGCTGATCGGGGCCTTGGGACCGGAGCGGACGGGGCAGGGGTAGGGCGGGGGTGGTTGCGGGACTCGCCGCGCGACGGGTGCTCGGAGCCGCGGGCGTCCTGCTGGCGCTTGCCACGGTCGCCGGCGCGCTCGGCGCCCATACCCTCAGGAGTCAATGGGCGCCGGAGCGGCTGGATGTCTACGACACCGCGGTCCGGTACCAGTTCTATCATTCGCTGGGATTGCTCGGGATCGGGCTCTCGCTGCGCTTTGTCGACGCGGCGCCGCTGCGGGCTGCTGCGCTGCTCGTCGTAGCCGGGATCATCCTCTTTTCAGGAAGCTTGTACGCACTGACGCTGGGGGCGCCCAGATTGATCGGAGCGGTGACGCCGCTTGGAGGTCTGGCAGTGATTGCGGGCT
>DASZYK010000473.1:0-3600 GCA_035545455.1 Steroidobacteraceae bacterium | reverse complement strand
CCGGCTACCGCGCGACGGGCGAGGTGCTGCTCGACGGGGAGGACATCCTCGCCCCGTCGGTCGACGCCGCGAACCTGCGCTTTCGCGTCGGGATGGTGTTCCAGAAGCCGACACCCTTTCCGATGTCGATCTTCGACAATGTGGCCTTCGGTCTGCGGCTCGCGCGCCGGATCGGCAGGGGGGAGCTGCGCGACCGCGTGCACCAGGCCCTGCTGGACGCGGCCATGTGGGAGGAGGTCAAGGACAAGCTCGACAAGGACGGACGCAGCCTCTCGGGCGGACAGCAGCAGAGGCTTTGCATCGCGCGTACCATAGCGCTCGAGCCGGAAGTGATCCTGTTCGACGAGCCGACTGCGGCCCTCGATCCGATCTCCACGCTGCGGGTCGAGGAGACCCTGCAGAGCCTGCGCGAGAAGTACTGCATCGCCGTCGTGACACACAATCTGCAGCAGGCCGCGCGCGTCTCCAACGTGACGGCGTTCATGTACATGGGCGAGCTCATCGAGATCGGGCCCACGGGACAGATATTCACCGCGCCGAAGAACCGCCGGACCGACGATTACGTGACGGGCAGATTCGGGTAGGCGATGTGGCGGAAGAAGACATGATCCACGAGCCCAGACGAGCCGAGTCCAGCGCCGCGGGTGGCGCCGACGCGCGCCACCGCTTCGGCGATTCCGGCTTGAACCTCAAGCCGAGCGGACGGCTGCACGGCCCCGAGTCCTTCGATCCGGGCTCGACCGTCGCCGCGGTGGGGGAGGCCTCCGTCGACGATCCGGTCTTCTCCTGCCGCGACGTCAGCGTGTTCTACGGCGCCGTGCAGGCGTTGAAGAGAGTGTCGCTCGACGTCGCGCGCCGCCAGGTGCTGGCGGCGATCGGGCCGTCCGGCTGCGGCAAGTCGACATTCCTGCGCTGCCTCAACCGCATGAACGACACCATTCCGGGCGCGCGCGTGACCGGCACGATCACGCTCGACGGGCAGGATATCTACGACAGGCGCCAGGACGTCGCGTTGCTCCGGGCGCGCATCGGCATGGTGTTCCAGAAGCCGAATCCCTTCCCGAAGTCGATCTACGACAACGTGGCCTACGGTCCGCGCATCCACAAGCTCACGCGCAGCCGCGCGGACCTCGATGAGCTGGTCTTCAACAGCCTGCAGCGGGCGGGCCTCTGGGACGAGGTCAAGGACCGGCTGAGCTCGCTCGCGGTCGGTCTCTCCGGAGGCCAGCAGCAGCGGCTCTGCATCGCGCGCACGCTCGCCGTGCAGCCCGAGGTCATCCTCATGGACGAGCCGTGCTCCGCGCTCGATCCGATCGCGACGGCGCACATCGAGGACCTCATCGAGCAGCTGCGCGCCTCCTACGCCATCGTGATCGTGACGCACTCCATGCAGCAGGCCGCGCGCGTGTCACAGCGCACCGCCTACTTCTACATGGGCCAGCTCATCGAGATCGGCGACACCGATCGGGTATTCACCAACCCGCAGCACCGCCTGACGGAAGACTACATCACCGGCCGCTTCGGCTGACCCGAGTGCTCACCGGGATTCACGGCGGTCCGGGAAATCCCATTTCAAGCGAGGCCCCGGAGACCCGCACGCAAGGACTATTCCGCTGCCCGCAACAACTCGTTGATCGAGGTCTTCGCCCGCGTCTGCGCATCCACCCGCTTGACGATGACCGCGCAGTAGAGCCCGTACTTCCCGTCGGCCGAAGGCAGCGTCCCCGGCACCACGACCGACCCTGCCGGAACGCGTCCCTGCAGGATCTGCCCCGTGGTGCGGTCGTAGATGCGCGTGCTCTGACCGATGAAGACACCCATCGAGATCACCGACCCCGCCTCCACCACGACGCCCTCGACGATCTCCGAGCGCGCGCCGATGAAGCAGTCGTCCTCGATGATCGTCGGGCCGGCCTGCAGCGGCTCGAGGACGCCGCCGATCCCTACGCCGCCCGAGAGATGCACGTTGCGTCCGATCTGCGCGCAGGAGCCGACCGTCGCCCAGGTGTCCACCATGGTCCCCGTGCCTACGTACGCCCCGATGTTGACGTAGCTCGGCATCAATACCACGTTGGGTGCCACATAGGCGCCTCTTCGAACGACGGCGTGCGGCACGATGCGCGCGCCGGAGGCGCGCAGCTCCGCTTCCGACGCGTGCGCGTATTTCAGCGGCACCTTGTCGTAAAAGCGTGTGAATCCCGCGTCCATGACCGAATTGTCGCGGGTACGGAAGTAGAGCAGCACCGCCTTCTTGAGCCACTCGTTGACGGTCCATGTGCCGTTCTTCTGCTCCGCAACCCGCGCAGCGCCGGTATCGAGCAGCGTCAGGCATTTTTCCAACACACCCTCGAGTCCCGCGGGGATGTTCTTCGGTGTGATCTCGGCGCGGAACTCGTAGGCGGCGTCGATGGCGGACTTGAGGCTCTGAAGGTCGCTCATGATGGGCTCTGTCGCAGGAAGTCACGGATTCGCTCGGCGGCTTCGACGCACTGCTCGAGGGGCGGCACCAGCGAGATGCGCACACGGCCGGCGCCCGGGTTGCCGTCCGCGCCGGGCCGCGCAAGATAACTGCCAGGCAGCACGGTGACGGCCTGGCTGGCATAGAGCTCGCGCACGAAGCGCTCATCGTCCCCGCGCACGTCCGGCCACAGGTAGAAGGCGCCATCGGGCTTCTGGACGTCGAGGCAGGGGGCGAGGATGGGGAGCACGCGCTCGACTTTCTCTCGATACAACTCGCGGTTGCGCACCGCGTGCTCCTCGTCCTGCCAGGCGGTGACGCTGGCAAGCTGCGTGGGCACCGGCATGGCGCTGCCGTGATAGGTCCGGTACAGCAGGAAGCGCGAGATGATCCCGGGATCGCCGCAGACGAAGCCGGACCGCAGGCCCGGCACGCTCGAGCGCTTGGAGAGGCTGTGGAACACCACGCAGCGCTGAAAGCGCTCGTGCCCCGCGGCGAGAGCGGCCTCGAGCAGCCCCGGAGGAGGAGAGCGCTCGTCGAGATAGATCTCGGTATAGCACTCGTCCGCGGCGATCACGAAGTCGTGCCGCTCGGCGAGCGCCAGCGCCCGGCGCAGGAACTCGAGCGGAAGGACCTTGCCGGTCGGGTTCCCGGGGCTGCAGAGAAACAACACCTGACATCGGCGCCAGACGCTCTCCGGCACCGCATCGAGGTCGGGCGTGTAGCCGTTGGCGGCAGTCGTGGCGAGGAAATGCGGGCGCGCTCCCGCGAGCAGCGCCGCTCCCTCGTAGATCTGATAGAACGGATTCGGCATCAGCACCAGCGGGTCGCCCCGGCTGTCGACCGCCGCCTGCACGAAGGCGAAGAGCGCCTCGCGCGTGCCGTTCACCGGCAGCACCATGGTGGCGGGATCGACGCTGCCGCCGGGCAGCCGGTAGCGTCGCTCGAGCCAGCGCGCGCACGCCGAGCGCAGCTCCGGCAGGCCCGCGGTGGCCGGATAGGTGCCGAGGCGATGGAGGCTCTCGCGCAGCGTCGCGAGCACGCTCGCCGGCGGCTCGTGCCGCGGCTCGCCGATCCACATGTCGATGGGCTCGAGGCCCGCCGGGGCGCTCACGCCCGCCTTCAGGCGCGCGAGGCGCTCG
>DASZYK010000472.1:0-8836 GCA_035545455.1 Steroidobacteraceae bacterium | reverse complement strand
GACCCCGGGGTCGTCCGGCGTCTCGACGGCCCCAACGTGAAGCACGGTGACCGCAAGCGGCAGCTCGTGGAGCAGCTGCGGGCCGACATGCGCGGCTTCATCGCCGCGCGCCGGCTCGATCGGGCGGTGGTGATCTGGTGCGCCAGCACCGAGGCCTACCTCGAGCCGGGCCCGGCGCACGCGACGCTCGCGGCGTTCGAGCAGGCTCTGGATGCCGATGACCCCACCATAACACCGAGCATGCTCTACGCGTACGCCGCGATCATGGAAGGAATTCCATACGCAAATGCCGCTCCCAACCTCGGCGTGGACGCGCCCGCGCTGATCGAGCTGGCGGGCGAGCGGCACGTGCCCATCGCGGGCAAGGACTTGAAAACCGGCCAGACGCTGCTCAAGACGATCGTCGCGCCTGGTTTGAAGTCACGCATGCTCGGGGTGCGCGGCTGGTATTCCACCAACATCCTGGGAAACCGGGACGGGGAGGTGCTGGAGGATCCGGCATGCTTCCGTACCAAGGAGGTGAGCAAGAAGGGCGTGCTCGACTACCTGCTGCAGCCCGACCTGTATCCGGCGCTCTACGGGGAGCTCTGCCATCGGGTGCAGATCAACTACTACCCGCCCCGCGGCGACAACAAGGAGGGCTGGGACAACATCGACCTGTTCGGCTGGCTCGGGTATCCGATGCAGCTCAAGATCAACTTCCTGTGCCGCGACAGCATCCTCGCAGCGCCCCTGGTGCTCGACATCGCGCTCTTCCTCGACCTCGCGCACCGCGCCGGCCGGGCCGGCATCCAGGAGTGGCTGTCGTTCTACTTCAAGAGCCCGATGCATGCTCCGCAGCTGTATCCGGAGCACGATCTGTCGATTCAGCTGAAGAAGCTCAAGAACACGCTGCGGCACCTGAAGGGGGAGGAGCTGGTGACGCACGTGGATCAAGGGTACGAGGACTGACCCGGGTCGCCGCCAGGCGCTGATAGAGGGTCAGGTACTCGCCTGTCATCCGCTGCGCGCAGAAGCGCTTCCGGGCGGCGCGGCGGCAGTCCTCCGGGTCGATGCCGGAGGCGGCGCGGATCGCCCGCGCCATCGACGGCACATCCCCGGCGATGAAGCCGGTACGGCCGTGCTCGACGATGTCGGGCAGAGCGCCGGCGGGGTAGGCGATCACCGGCACCCCGGCGGCCAGCGCCTCCATGGCGACGAGCGAGGAAGTCTCGGCGATGCGGCTCGGGATCAGGACGCAGCGGGCGCCCGCGACCAGGCGGCGCTTGCGGCTCCCCGCGATGCACCCGATCCAGCGGCGGGAGCGGTCGAGGCGCGGCGTGATCTCGCAATGGAAGTATCGCAGATGCTCCGGATACTCGTAGACGCGCCCGGCGAGGAGCAGAGGACAATCCGCGCTGCGCGCGGCATCCAACGCATCGGCGAAGTTCTTCTCCGGACAGATGCGCCCCAGCGCGAGCGCATAGCCTCGTCGGGCATGAGGTCTCTTCGCGAGCAGGTCGACACCGTTCTCGATCGGTGAAAGGAGCGGCAGATCGGGACGGCCTCGCGCCTGGCTGGCCGAGACGGGCAGGAGCCACGTCCCTGGCCGGGAAGGACGGAGAGCCGCTTCCGGATAGAGCTCGAGCGGAAGGTGCAGCGTGACCAGCGCGGGCACGCCCGGCGGGGGCAGGTGCTCGTGGAATTCGAGGCTGTGCAGATGAATCAGGTCGAAGGGCTCACGCGCCAGCGCTGTCACCATCGCTTCCCTGACCTCCGAGCAGGCTCGCCGGCGAGCCGTGGCATCGATGATGCCGTCGGCCGCTCGTGAGGCGATCAATCGGCCCGCGACGCGCGAGCCGTCGACGGCGATCACCGTCGAGCGGTGTCCCGCATCCACCAGCGCACGGTCGAGATGCGCCAGGACCTGCTCCGCCCCGCCGACAGTGTCGGCTCGCACCGGGGCGAAGGGGTGGGCAATGCTCAGAATCGACAGCGGCTTCGATGCCGTCATTGCATTCCCTCCAATGCGGCGGCGGCCCGCCGCCGCCACGACTCACCGGTGATGCGCCAGCGGAAACGGTCGTAGAGCACTTCGCCCGGCGGAGGCGGCCGGGTGAAGTCGTATCTCGGCGCGGGGCGCAGACGCTCCGGGCTCAACGGGAAGGCCGCAATCACGTCCTTCTGGGTCGCGAACCGCGCGAGGGCCGCGCGCTTGCGCGCGAGCTGACGCTCCCCGAGCGCGATCGCGCTCTCGGGGCAGTCGGCGGCGGGCCAGAAGAGGCCCGTCACCTGCTGCCCGCCGCGGGCGTGGTAGGAGGCAAACTCGAGTCGCACCGGAGCGGCGCGGGCTGTGCGTGACAGCCGCTCGCAGGCGCACTGCACGGCGAGCGCGCAGGCGTCGTGATCCGGGTGGCCGCCTTCGTAAGGATGCGTGATCACGGCCGCGGCGCCTCGCAGCTCCTCCTCCAGGGCTGCCGTCAGCGCGGGGAGGTGCTCGATGGCTTCCTGATCCGGCGTACCGAGTGCGCGGCGCCGCGCACCGGTCACCTGCGCCGCTTCCAGGGCGCGGTCGAGCTCTCGGGCACGCGTCAGCGCGTAGGCGCTTCGTGAGCGCATCCCGGCCCGCCGCGCGTCGCTCGGATCGCGCGGCGCCCCATCCGTGACATGTATGAGGCTCAGGCAGGCGATGCCCGCGAGCTGTCCGCCGAGCGCCAGGATCTCATCGTCCGGATGCGCGGCGATCAGCGCGATCGGGCCCGTCGCCGAGGAGACGGACAGCTTCCCGGTAGCCGTGAAGGGTTCCCACATCGACGTACGCTTCCCCGGCGGGCACACCGACGGCCTCGCCGCCCTGCGCCAGCCAGGCGTTGACCAGAGTCCCGACATACTCGTCGGCGCCGCCGCGCGCGCGCCAGAAATCGTGCAGCTCGTGAAAGGTCCGCCCGGGCATCGTGAATGCGCCCCACACCCAGCGCGTGGCGGTTGCGCGCGATTTGACCTCGATCCGCAGCACCCGCCCGCTCTCGTCCGTGACCACCGCGTCGAAAAGCTCGGGGCGCTCGACGGGAAAGAGGAGGAACGCCAGGCGGTCGGCGGGCAGGGCGCGCAGGGCGTCGGCCGGAAACCAGATCGTGTCCGGCAAGCCGACCGCCACCGGCTCCTCGGGATGGATCAAGGGCCGCGCGCGGAAGATCGCATCGCAGAGGCCCGCCGATGACGGCTGCACGACGTAGCAGATGCTCGCGCGGCCCACTCGCGAGCCGTAATACTGCAGGATGTCGGACTTGCCCGGTGAGATCACGAAGCAGATCTTGCCGGCGCCGGCGAGCGCCATGCGCTCGATGAGGTACTCGCTCACCGCCCTGGGGTGCTCCCCGGCCGCATCCTCGCGGCTGCCGACAGGCAGCAGCTCCTTCGAGAAGGCGAGCGGCTGTATGCGTGTGCCGCTGCCGGCCGCCGGAATGATGCCCCACACGGTCAGACCGCCCGGCTCGCCGCGTCATCCATGAGCGAGAGCATCTCCGCAGCGCGACAGTCGGAAGTATGCTCATCGAGCGTGCGCTCGCGCGCCGCGCGTCCGATGCGCGCGAGCTCCTCAGGCGGCAGGTCGATGGCCGCCGTCGCCTCCTCGGAGCTGCCGGCGAGGAGGATCTCCTCGCCGGGAGTGAAGAAGCGCTCGATGCCTTCCCATGCATCGCTCAACACGGGGGTGGCGCATGCGGCGGCCTCGAAGAGCCGGCCGGAAGGGCAGAAGCCCATCGCGGCCATGTCCCGCCGTGTGACGTTCAACGTCAGCCGCGATGAGGAGTAGAACGGCGGATGCTCGGGCGGCGCGACGTGCCGCACGAACCAGATGTTGCCGGCCCAGGGAAAATCGGGCGGATAGCCCGAGCCGCCGAGCACGAACCGCTGCCCGGGGCGGCGGCGCGCCGGCTCCACGAACAGCGTCTCGAGGGCCGGCTGGCGGTCCGGCGCGTAGGTGCCGAGGTACGAGAGATCCGCGCGGAAGCGTTCCTCGCGCGGCGCGGGCCGGTGCGCCTCGGGGTCGACATGCCCATAGAGCGCCGCGACACGGCGCGCGCCGAGGCGGTCGCGCAGCGCCCGCCGGGCGGCGCCGCCGGTATAACTCCACACGAGGTCGAAGCTCCCGAGTCCGTCCTCGGGCAGATAGTCCACTGTCTCGCCGGCCTCGAGCCGCGCGAGCGTCACGGGCGTGTCGAGATCGTAGAATACGGAAACGCCCCCGGCCGCGTCATCGCGCACGAGCGCGGCCGCCGCCTTGGCATCCGGGCAATACGAGGTCACGACCGTGACGTCGGCCTGTCGCGCCTCGGTCCGTGCCCGCTGCGCGATCCGCGGCCATTCGGGATAGAGGATGAGGGTCGCACCCGGCAGCTCGGCGGTGTCGCGATGCTCCGCGTACCAGGGCACGTCGCGCTCGAAAAAAACAACATCATGGCTGCGCCGGGTCAGCGCGCGGATCAAGCCGCGCCACAGCGTTGCGTGGCCGTTGCCCCAGGAGGAGCTCAGCGTCAGTCCGAAAATCACCAGCTTCATGAGTGCAGCCCGGTCCTCGGCGCGGTCGCAGCAAAGCGTGGTCCCGCGGAAGGATCGCCGCGGCGATCTGCAACGTCGAGCGCGGCGCGACCGACGGCCCCGAAGCGGCGCGGCGGCCCGATCAACGGCCGCGCCACGGAACTGCCGCGCATCGCGGGCCGTTGGAATCGCGTGGAATCAACAACGGCGCTCATCAATCCCGAGGCCGTACGCTCGTACGATCTGCGCGGCGTCGTGGGGCGGCAGCTCGGCCTCGGCGACGCCCGTCAGCTCGGCCTTGCCTATGCGGCGTGGATGCGCGCGCGCGGTCTGCGGCGCGTGGCCGTGGGCAGGGACGGCAGGCTCTCCTCGCCGGATCTCGAATACGCCCTGGTCGAAGGGCTGCTCGCGGGCGGCATGCTCGTGCATCGCATCGGCCTGGGTCCCACGCCGCAGCTGCATTTCGCGGTTCACGCCTACGGACTCGATGGCGGCATCATGGTGACGGGCTCTCACAACCCGCGCGAGGAGAACGGATTCAAACTCCTGATCGGCTCGGAGCCGGTGCACGGCGAGACGCTGCATGCGCTCGTGGCTTGCGCCGCCACCGCCGCGCCGGCTGCCGGCGGAACGTCGGTCGACTTCCCCGTGTCACAAGCTTACATCTCGCGGCTGCAGGCACAGGTCCGCCCCGCGCGTCCCACCGTGGTGTGGGATTGCGGCAACGGCGCGGTGGGCGCGCTGATCAAGCGGCTGACGCAAGGGCTGCCCGGCCGCCATTTCCTCCTCAACTCCAAGGTCGACGGCCGCTTTCCCGCGCATCATCCCGATCCCTCCATTGCCGCCAACCTGCGCGAGCTGCGGGCGATGGTTCTGGCGCACGGGGCGGACGTCGGGATTGCGTTCGACGGCGACGGTGATCGTCTCGGCGTCGTGGACGAGTCGGGAGCGATCGTGTGGCCGGATCAGGTGCTGCTCTTCCTGGCCGAGGAAGTGTTGCGGGTCTCACCCGGCGCCAGCATCGTCGGCGACGTCAAATCGAGCCGCGTCCTCTTCGAGGGAGTCGCCCGCCTCGGGGGAAGGCCCGTGATGGCGCCGTCGGGATACGTGCGTGTGCGAGATGCCATGAAGCGCGAGCGTTCGCCGCTCGCGGGCGAGATGAGCGGCCACCTCTTCTTCGCGGAGTGTTGGCAGGGAACGGACGATGCGCTGTTCGCCGCGGTGCGGCTGCTGGACCGCCTCGCCGGCGGCGACCGGAGCATGCTCGGCGACTTCCGCCGCTCTCTGCCCCCGACCGCGACCACGCCGGAGCTGCGCATCCCGTGTCCCGAGAGCCGCAAGCTCGAGGTGCTGCGGGCGGTTGCCGGCCGGCTCGTCTGCGCCGGTGCCCGGGTGGACACCACCGACGGGTTGCGGGTGACGGAGCCGGACGGCTGGTGGCTGTTGCGCGCCTCGGGCACGGAGCCCAAGCTCACCATCCGCTGCGAAGCGGCCGACGAGTCGGGCCTGCAGCGGCTGCGCGCGGTGGTCCAAGGACACCTGCAGGCCTGCGGTCCACTCGTGGAGCCATAAAGCCCGCTAGCGCTACCGCGACTTCGGTACAATGGATGCCAACGGCCCTCGTGGCGGGCCGCACGAGAAAACGAAATCATGGCTTCCGGGCGCGCACCCGCACGCAAGACCAGCCGCCGCAGCCGGCGCGGCACCACCATCCACGACGTGGCCCGCAGGGCGGGTGTTTCCCCCATGACCGTTTCCCGCGTCGTCAATGGGGAGCGTAACGTGCGGGAGGCCACCCGCGCCGCCGTGCTCGCGGCCGTCAAGGAGTTGCGCTACGCCCCCAACCCGGCCGCGCGCAGCCTCGCCGGCGCGCAAAGCCTGCGGATCGGGCTGCTCTATGCCAATCCGAGCGCGGCCTATCTGAGCGAATTCCTCCTCGGGGCTCTCGATGAGAGCAGCCGCAAGAGCGCGCAGCTGCTGTTGGAGAAATGCGAGGTCAGCTCGCCGTCGGCGGAAAGGGCCGCGGTGCGACGCCTGATCGACGGCTCGGTCGCAGGCGTCATTCTGCCGCCGCCGGTCTGCGAGTCGCACGTCATCCTCACGGAGCTGAAGAAGGCAGGCATCCCCACCGTGGCGGTGGCGACAGGCAGGTTCCGAGCCGATGCTTCCTGCGTGCGCATCGATGATTTCAAGGCCGCCTACGAGATGACCCGTTATCTTCTCTCGCTCGGGCACCGGCGCATCGGCTTCATCAAAGGCCATCCCAACCAGACCGCCAGCGGCGAGCGCTGGCTCGGGTTCGAGACGGCGCTGCGTGAAGCGGACTGCAAGCCGCAGCCGCCCGTCATCGAGCAGGGCTTCTTCAGCTACCGCTCCGGGCTCGAGGCCGCCGAGAAGCTGTTGGCCAGCAGTCCGCGTCCGACCGCCATCTTCGCGAGCAACGACGACATGGCGGCGGCCACGGTATCCGTCGCGCACCGCCGCGGCCTCGATGTGCCGCGTGATCTATCCGTGGTCGGCTTCGACGACACGGCGATCGCCACCACGGTCTGGCCGGAGCTCACCACGATCCGCCAGCCGACGGCCACCATGGCCGAAGTGGCGCTCGACCTGCTCATTCGCGAGATCCGCAAGCGCCGGGACGGACTGCCCGCCGCGGCGGTCGATCACCTGGTTCCGTATGAGCTCATCGTGCGCGAGTCGGCCGCCGCCCCGCCACCCGAGGGTCCGGGGGCCGCGCGCTAGCGGGGGCCGCCCCGGGTCACGGCCCCGTGACCTCTAGGCCGCCCCGACCTCGCAGAAGAAGAGATGCGCCGGCAGGACGTTGAGCGGCTCGAACTTGCGCCGGACATAGTGAAAGATGCGCTGCAGGTCTTCGAGCACCCGCGTGGAGAACTGGAAGACGAGGAAGGCGCCGCCCGGCGCGAGAGCCGAGGAGGTGTTGCGCAGGATGCGCTCGCGTACCTCGGCCGGTATGGTGCTGAAGGGAATCCCGGAGATGATGTAGTTGGCCTTGTCGCGGCCGAAGCGCTCGAGAATCTCGCCCACCGCCTCCGCCGAGCCCTCCACGACCTTCAGCCGCTCGTCGGGTAAGGCCGAGCGCAGGTGCGTGACGAAGTCGGGGTTCAACTCGATCGCGATCAGGATCGCGTCGGAGCGCATGCGCCGCAGGATCTCGGCGGTGATGACGCCGACCCCCGGGCCGTACTCCACGATGACGCGCGCCTGATTCCAGTCGATCGGCTGCAGGAGCTGCTTGATGAGGAACCTCGAGCTCGGGACGATCGAGCCGAGCATGCGCGGGTGGCGGAAGAAATTGCGGGCGAACAGCAGGGCGTCCCCCGCTCGTGTCCGGCTTGGTATTGGCTGGTTTTTCGACACGGTGTGCTCTGCCTGGGTGATGCTCATTGCAAACTCCTACATTATGCGCAGGTTCCGGCCCTCCGTCACCGTGGTCTCAGCCGCCCGACCGCCTGGCATCGTAGCCAAGCCGGCGCAGTTCCGCGACCAGGCGGTCGCGGTGCTCGCCCTGGATCTCGATGACTCCGTCCCGGACGGCCCGCGAAGATCCGTCCATGGATGCGTTTCCGGCCCGCGCATCCTGCGGGGGCGCTCGTCGGTATACGACGCGCCCCCCGGCGCCGCAGAGTCGCTTCAGCCGGCCGGCGAGCGCCTCGAGTTCCGCGGCGGCAAGCGGCAGGCCCGAGATCACCGAGACCCCCTTGCCGGCGCGCCCGGCCACCTCGCGGCCGACGCGCACACGCTCGGCCGGGCCGGACCGGGTGCTCCTGTCAGTGCTCATGAGCCTACTCTAAACCTTATGCTTCGCGTTGGCGCGGAACTTGCTCGGGACCTGATGAGGAATTCCCGACATGCCGGCGCGATCCATCGCATCCCTGACCATCGCCTTCGGCCTGGTGGCGATCCCGGTGAAGCTCTACTCGGCGACGGTCGGCTCCGAGCGGCTGCGCTTTCACCTGCTGCACGCCAGGGACGGATCGCGCCTGAAGCAGCAGTATGTCTGCCTCGAGGAGCAGACGGTGGTCGGACGGGAGGAAATCGTCAAGGGGTACGAGTTCTCCAAGGATCGGTACGTCATGTTCACTCCGGAGGAGCTGCGGGCGTTGGAGGAGGCCGGCAGCCACAGCGTCGACGTCGCGCAGTTCGTGCCGCTCGCGGCCGTCGATCCGGTTTTCTTCGAGCGCACGTACTACCTCGCGCCCGATCAGGGAGGCGCCAAGCCCTTCACGCTCTTCGTCACGGCGCTGCGCGAGAGCGGGCGCTGCGCGGTGGGCCGTTGGGCGAGTCACGGACGCGA
>DASZYK010000471.1:0-4439 GCA_035545455.1 Steroidobacteraceae bacterium | reverse complement strand
TTTCCATCAACCACTATCATCGCAGGCGATCGACGCCGGTGGTCTCCGCGGATATCGGCAAGCTCGACCGCCGCGGGTTCCTGGTGGATCCCGCGCCTGGTCCGGAGCGGACGCTTGCCGCGGAGCAGCAGCTTGACAGGGTCGTGAGCCTGCTGAGTGCCGTGAGCCGGAAGACATGCCAGATCTACGTCGCGCAGCGCGGCGGCTACAGCTACGAGGAGATCGCCACTGCGTTTGCCATCAAACCGCGCACGGTGGAAAAGCACGTGGCATCCGCCGTCGTGGCCCTGGAGGAGTTGATGCCCGCGGGCCTCGCGTTACCTTGATCCTGCGGGTTACGGTGCGCTCACCGGCTCCGCGCGGCCGTTATGTGCTCCTCGAACCAGCCCACCATGCGCGCGGCATAGTCCACCACGGCCGGCCACTTGCGTACGCCGTGCCCCTCCTGCGGGTACGTCACCAGCACCGATTTCACCCCGTTCTCGAGCAGCGCATTGTGAAACTGCACCGCTTCCTCCGGCGGCGTGCACCGGTCGAGGACGCCGCAGGTCGAGAGCGTGGGTGTCTTCGTCTTGTGCGCGTGCATGATCGGGCTTCTGTCGAAGTATTTTCCGCCCGGGTTGACGTAGGTGTCCTTCAGGAAGAGCGCCACGTAGAAGCCGATGTTGGAGATCAGGTGCTCCGTGACCTGGTTGGTGACGGGCGAGACCGCGACCGCGGCCGCGAAGCGCGGGTCCTGAGTGATGAGCCACGCAGTCATGTAGCCGCCGTAGCTGGCGCCGGTCACGCCGAGTCGCGCGGGATCGGCGATGCCGCGCTCGACGAGGTGGTCGAGCCCGGAGAGATAGTCGTAGGTGTCCGCGCCCCCCATGTCCCCGAGCACCGGCCGCACGAAATCCTGACCCCGCCCGGTGCTGCCGCGCGGGTTGGGCAGGAAGATCGCGAAGCCCCGCTTGAGCAGCATCAGCGTCGCGGCGCTGCGGCGGCCCATCCAGTACGGCCGGAAATGCCACACCGGCCCGCCGTGCACCATGAGGATGGTCGGATGCGGAGCCTCGCCCGCGGAGGGCTTGAGAACCAGGCCCTGGATCTCGAGGCCATCCGGCGCGCGCCATTTCGCCGTCTCGACGCCGCCGAGCACGGAGAGCGCCTCGCCGGCGCCGGGATCGAACGACTTGACGGACTGATACTCGCCGCGGCGGATGACGGCGATCTCGGGTGCGCGCCGGAAGCCCTCGCCGACGAGCGCACAGTCCCCCGGCTCCCCGAAGCCCGCGATGGTGGTGTAGAAGCCGCCGGTGGTGATCTCCCCGCTCTTCCACACCTCATCGAGCGTGGCCGTCTCGAGGTCGTAGAGCGCAACCACCGTCTCGAATCCCCGATGCCCGGCGAGGAGCAGGTGCCGGTCGGAGCGCCACTCCGTGTGGCAGATGTCGATGCCGCGGGTCGCGACCTTCCGGGCCTCGCGGGTGCGCGCATCGATCAGCCTGAGGTCGCCCGCGACCACCCAGCGGTCGCTGCAGAGCGCCTCCACGACGGCGATGTGGCGGCCGGAGGGCGAGGCGCTCGGCCAGCCGAGCTGATCCTGAGGGACGTAGACGTCGCGGCGCGCGCCGCCGTCGGTCTCGATGACCGCCAGACGGGCGGTGTACCAGAGGCCCTCGCTCGGTCCGGGCGAGACGATGGCCGTGATGGCATCGTTGCCGCACCAGGCCGCCTCCCAGATATTGGCGTCCGCCGGACTGACCTCGCTGACGCTGTTTTCCTCGAGGTCATAGACCCAGGCACGCCGCCAGCGGTAAGCCTCCTCACCGGTATCGACCGCCGGTATCCAGGCCGGAAGGTCCGGCACGGACGTCTTGCTCGTCGCGGCGCCCTGCGCGCCGGGGAGGTCGGCGCCGTGGCCGGCGACACCGAGGAGGATGCGCCGGCCGCTGGGCGACCAGTGGAGGTATTCCACCCAGCCGTCCACCGGGGGCGTCGCGCGGCATTCCCCATTCTCGGCATCGAGGAGGTAGAGCTGAAAGTCGCCAGCCTTGCGCCGGTCGGAGAGGAAGGCGATCCGCCGGCCGTCGGGCGAGAGCCTGGGCGCCCGGTCGGTGTTGGGGCCGAAGCTCAAAACCCGGGTGTCGCCGCTTCCGACGTCCGTGAGGCAGATGCGTGAGACCGCCTCGTTCGCCGAGTCGACCAGGGTGCCCGTGAACACCGCCCGGCCGCCGTGCGCGGAAATCTCGGCGGCATCGGCGATCAGCCCGCTCCCTGGCCGGCGGAAGGTGCGGTACAGGGCTTCGGTCTCCCGGTAAAGCGGCGTCTCACGAATGTCTCTCTGCACGAGTGCATCCCCTTTGGTCTTCTTGTCCGGACTCCGCTACCCGGCCGCGGCTGCGATGAGCGCCGCGGCTGCAAGGCCCTCAATGGCGGTGTCCCTGGACCTGGAAGGATGATCTCTCGTCCCCCCGCCGTCCAGCATTCGAGCCACCGGCAAGGCCTCGCTCGTGCCGCTGCGGCAGGTGTCCCGCTTCACCCGGCCGCCGCCGCCGGCCGGGACTCATTTCATGCGGGGGCCGGTGAATCGGGCGAGGGCGTAAGCGGTGGGATCGACGGCCGGCGAGGCGCCCGTGAGGAGGTCCGAGAGGAGCTGCCCGGAGCCCGCGGCCATGGTCCATCCGAGGGGTCCGTGACCGGTATTGATCCAGAGATTGCCGATCGGCGTCGCGCCGATGATCGGCACGCCATCGACCGACATCGGGCGAAGTCCGCACCAGGGCCTGGCCTGCGCCCGCTCGAGCCCGGATCCCGGCAGCACCTGCCTGACGAGCGTCACGAGATTCCGGATGCGGGACTCCGTGAGGGCGAGATCGTAACCGGTGAACTCCGCGGTCCCCGCCACCCGGATGACATTCTCGAGCGGCACCACGACGGCGTGGAAGTCATCGTCACAGATGGGCAGCTTCAGCGGCGGATCGAGGCGCGGGCGCTCGAAGGTGAGCGAGTACCCCTTGGCGGGTCTGACGGGCACCTCGAGCCCGGCTTCCTTCAGCAGGAGCGGACTGTAGCTGCCGGCGGCGACGACGTAACGGTCGGCAGTGAAACGCTCCTCGCCGCTCAGCACGGCGGCTACGCTCCCCTGCCGGACCTCGATGCCGGTGACGGATGTGCGGAAGCGGAACTCCACGCCGCCCCGGCGGGCCTGCTCCGCGAGGCCGACGCAGTACCTGTAGGCATTGCCGATCTCATCGCGCGGGTAATGAATGCCGCCCGCGAGCCGGGGGCCGATCGGCGCGAGCGCGGGCTCCATGGCGACGATCTCATCGGCGCTCAGATGACGATAGGTCAGTCCATGCGCCCGCAGCTTCTCCGCCCACGCGAGCGCCCGTTCGAGGGTTGCGGGGTCGCGGATGACGCGCAGGGACCCGTCGGTGGCCGCGCCGTACTCGATCCCCGTCTCCTGCCGCAGGCGGCCGATGACATCGACGGAGTGCAGTGCGAGCTTCAGGTTCCGCACCGTGTTGCCCTCGAACCGCGCCGGGCTGGAGTTGCGCAGGAACCCGACCCCCCAGCCCGTGAGATGCGGCAGCGCCTTCAGGCGCAGCTTCAGCGGCGAGTCGGAGCGGCCGAGCGATTTCAGCAGCACCCGCCAGCTCCCCGGGGCGTTCCAGGGCTCCGGCATGCTTGGAGTCAGGAGCGAGCCGTTGGCGAAGCTCGTCTCCTGCCCGGGTCCGTCCTGACGGTCGAGGACCGTCACCTCCCAGCCCCGGCGCGAGAGGAAGTAGGCCGACGTGACCCCTATCAGGCCCCCGCCGATGATCAGCGCTTTCACGTTGGTTGCGGACTTGCAGAGCGATTGCGCAGCCTACCTCGCCAGATGCCGCTCAGCCAAGGTGCATGCGTCCGCTACAGACGGTGCCAGTAGGCGTTCCCCACGCATGGCACCTGCCCGACTTTGGCTGCAATCAAGGAGAGATGACCTTCCGTGAGTCCGGTGACGTCGATGCGGATGTACAACGTACCCGTCGTCCCGAGCTCCGCGACCACGCGGCGCGGCACGACGTTGAGAGTCTGGAAACAGGTCAGGACCCGGGCGAGTGCGCCCGGATCGGCTTCAGCGCTGACCCGCAGGCAGAGCGCCTGCGTGGCCGCCTCTTCCAATACCGCTTCTTCCGAAGTCATGGGAGATCCTCATCGAGATTTCACCTGCATCGAGCGCACGACAGCCCCGGCTTTCAGCGAAAGCCGGGCAGCTAATCGACCCGATGCGGCGGATGAGGAAAGCCATGCGGGCACGAGTATGCCCGCCCTCCGTGCGGAAGTCACGGGGGCCCGTTTGCCGCCGGACGCGCAGCGCACCTGTGCAAAATTGGATGAACACGCAGGCAAACGGCGTGGACCCCGCCTGCGCAGCCGGCGATGCTGTTGCGCCTGAGACTGTTCCGCGGCAA
>DASZYK010000470.1:0-3453 GCA_035545455.1 Steroidobacteraceae bacterium | reverse complement strand
CGCGCGCGACTGGAAGCGGTGAGGCGCCTGAACGAGGCGGGGGTTCCGGCGGGGGTGATGGTGGCGCCGGTGATTCCGGCATTGACCGATCACGAGATGGAAGCCATTCTGGAGGCTGCTGCCGCGGCCGGCGCGCCGTGGGCCGCCTATGTGCTGCTGCGGCTTCCCTACGAGGTGAAGGATCTGTTTCGCGAATGGCTGAGGGCTCACTATCCGGACCGCGCCGACCACGTGATGTCGCTCGTCCGGCAGATGCGGGGCGGTAAGGATTACGACCCGAGCTTCGGCACACGCATGCGGGGAACCGGACCGCTGGCTGAGCTGCTTCGCAGCCGATTCCAGATCGCCTGCCGGCGGCTCGGGCTCGGGATCACGAGGCGCCAGCCGCCGGACACGAGCCTCTTCCGGCCGCCGCGTCCCGCCCGCACCGGCCCGCAGCTCACGCTCGACCTGTAGCGCGGACGGGCAGGATTCTTGCTACGCAGCGGGCAAAGCTTGCTCCCCAGGCCGCGATCAAGATTCAAGAGGGGACTGAGCCTTGCGAATGCGGCACTGCCGCTTCGCGCTCCGGTCTGAGTAGAGTACTCGCGAGATGGCAGATCGAGCGAGGCCAGCTAAGGTGGAGGTCATGCCACAGGTCCGTGCAGCCGCTCAGCCGACCACGCTCGGCCGATACACTCTGATCGAGCGCCTCGGAATCGGAGGACAGGGCGAGGTATGGCGCGCGCACGATGAGTCGCGCGGCGTCGACATCGCTCTCAAGATTCTCGCTCCCTCGGCCGCCCGCAATCCCGCCGCCTGGGCGGTGTTGGAGCGAGAGCACTCGATCTCCAGCCGGCTGCAGCATCCCGGGATTCTTCAGATACTGCCACCTGAGCGATTGCAGGATGTCATCGTGCTGCCGATGGAGCTCGCCTCGGGCGGGGATCTGCGCCGGCTGCGCGGCGCGGGATATCTGGAGATCGTGCCCGTACTGCTGGAAGCGGCCGAAGCGCTGGAGTACGCACACGCGCGCGGCGTCGTGCATCGCGATCTGAAGCCCGGGAACGTCCTCTTCGACGGCCGTGGCCGGGTGAAGATCGCCGACTTCGGAGTAGCCGCCCTCCTGCCCTCGGCGGCGGCCGGCGCGGCGGAACGCGGCGCGGGTCTCTCGCCGTTCACGGCGAGTCCCGAGCAGCTTCGCGACGAGCCGCCCAGCGCGGCGGACGATGTCTACGGCCTCGGCGCGCTCGCCTACGAGCTGTTGTCCGGACATCCGCCCTACTATCCCAACTTCGATCTCAGGCGGGCGCAGACTCAGCCCGTCCCGGAGCTCGTGCCGACACGGCAGATTCCCCCGGAGCTCGGCGAGCTCGTGATGCGCATGCTCGCCAAGCGCGCCGCGGACCGGCCCGCCTCGATGCAGCAGGTCATGGACGAGCTCGATGCAACACTGAACGCCACGCTGTCTTTCGCGCCTGAAGGCGTGGAGACGGACGATGCCGATCACCCGGAAGAAGCAGCAGCGATCCAACCTGCCGTCCGCGAGGTCCGCGAGGCTCCGGTGCCGCGGGGCGTTGCGCCGCCAGCGGCCCTCGAGCCCGAGCGGGCGTTGCGCCCGGAGACTCGCTTGCCCACCGGGGTGGCCGAAGAGAGGCCGCAACGGCGTCAGATGCCCGCGGCCGTGGCGACACCGATCCCCGCGGACCCCGGCTTACGACGGCAGCGGGACGAGCCTCTTGCGGCAACGGCCCGGCCGCGGCCCGCCGCGAAACCTGCTGCGGCTGCCGCTGTCCCGCAGCCTGACCCGGCAGCGGAACCGCGGATTCCGCCGCGGCCGATGCATTTCGCGCCGCAGCGCCGGCCGGACCCGCGACAGCCCGCGCCCGGCCTCGCGCCGCCGGTCGCGCCTGTTCCGCAGGATGACCCGTTCCGCCTGAGAGTGGAGCACCCACCGCTCCGGGCAACGCCTCCCGGCGGCGGACGCGCGCGGCCGGCCGCATCGTATGGCGGCAGGCGACCCCGCCGGTGGCCTTACCTCGTATCGGGACTGCTGTGCGGCGCCGCGTTGATCTGCGGCGCGACCGCAGCCGCACTTTTCTGGCTGCCGCGCCAGGATCTCGCCAGGCTGCAGTCGCTGTTGGCGAGCGCCGCCTCGATCGCCTCGCCCCGACCGGCGATGCCGGCGGCGCCCGCTGCGGCTCCCGACAGGATGGCGGCGCAGCCGGCGTCGCTTCCTGCGCCCAAGCCGCAGGCCGATCCCGCCGCCATCGCCCAGCTCCGGAGCGCGCGCGCGGCTTTCGACAAGCGCGCCGCCTCTCTCCAGGCGCGCGGCGCCCCTGTCTGGGACGGAGCGGAGTTCTCGGCGGCGCGGATGCAGGCCGCCGAGTCGAGCGGCGCGGCGGCCGCGGGCGGAGTCGCTCTCGCGGTGCAGCACCTCGAGAAGGCGCAGCAGCTTCTGGACAACGTCGCGCGGAAGGCGCCCCAGGCGCTTGCCGCTCAGCTGAAAGCGGGAGACGCCGCACTGGCCGCCGGTCATCGGGACGTGGCGGATCAGGCCTACGCTCTCGCGCGGCGCATCGATCCCAACAGCAAGCGGGCCGTCGACGGCGCGCGGCGCTCGCGCCTCCTGAGCGGCGTGCTGCCGCTGCTGAAGGACGCGCAGAAAGCGGAGTCGGCGCGCAACTATTCGCGCGCGGCCCAGGATTTCAGCCAGGCGCTCGCCCTCGATCCGGGCAACGCGGCGGCGAAAGCGGGCCTGGCGCGCGCCAACGCCGCCTTCGGTGACGACAATTATGCGCGGGCGGTGGGCGCCGGCTTCGCCGCGCTCGGAGCCGGCCGATTGCAGGAAGCGCAGGCCGATTTCCAACAGGCCCTCGGCTTCCGCTCACGAGGCGCGGAAGCGATCGAGGGACTGCAGCGGGTCAGCGCGGCGCTGCGCGCGGGCCGGATCGCGGCGCTGCGCCAGCGGGCCGCAAGTCTCGAGGCGCAGGAGCATTGGCGGCAGGCCATTGCGGTATATGACGACGCCCTGCGCGAGGAGCCCTCACTGGCGTTCGCCAAGCGCGGCAAGGCGCGGGATGAGGCGCGGGCGGAATTGAGCGAATCGCTGCAGCGCATCATCGATCACCCTGACCGGCTCGCGTTCCCCTCCACCAGGGACGAGGCCGTGACGCTGCTGCAGGAGGCGCGCGAGCAGACACCCGCGGGCCCGGTGCTGCAATCGCTGGTCGAGCGGCTGGACCAGCTCCTGCCGCAGCTGGATCGGCCGGTGTTGCTCAATCTCGTTTCCGACAACGCCACGCAGGTGACCATTCCCAGCATCGGCGTGTTCGGCGCGTTCGGACGCCGGGAAATACGGCTCAAGCCAGGAACCTACACCGTGATCGGCACGCGCGACGGCTATCGGGCGGTGCACCAGGAATTCACGGTCGAGCCGGGTCAGCAGAGCGTGACCATCAACGTGAGCTGCTC
>DASZYK010000469.1:0-6659 GCA_035545455.1 Steroidobacteraceae bacterium | reverse complement strand
CGGCCGCTACACGGACAGCAAGCCGCGCCCGTACTCGCTGGCCACCGGGATGACCTTCACGCTTGCCGGTCTCGCCCTGCTCGCCTCGGCCCGCACCTACCCGCTGCTCCTCCTGGCGGCGGCGATGATCGGTACGGGATCCTCGGTCTTCCACCCGGAATCCTCGCGTGTGGCGCGCATGGCCTCGGGCGGCCGGCACGGGCTCGCGCAGTCGGTGTTCCAGGTCGGCGGCAATCTCGGCTCCGCGGTCGGGCCGCTCCTCGCCGCCTTCATCGTGCTGCCTCACGGGCAGACGAGCGTTCTCTGGTTCTCGTGCGCGGCGCTGCTCGGTATTTTCGTGCTGCTCAACGTGGGCCACTGGTACAAGATCCACGGGATGGCGCGCCTCAAGCCGCGCGCCGCGGCCGGCGGCGCGCATGCCGCGCCGACGCGCAGGCAGGTCCTCATCGCGATCAGCGTGCTGCTCGCTCTCATCTTCTCGAAGTATTTCTACCTCGCGAGCCTCACCAGCTATTACACGTTCTATCTGATCAGCCGCTTCCACGTATCGGTGCAGGCCTCGCAGATCTATCTCTTCGTTTTCCTGGGCTCGGTGGCGCTCGGCACCATCCTCGGCGGACCGGTGGGCGACCGCATCGGCCGCAAGTACGTCATCTGGGGCTCCATCGTGGGCGTGCTGCCGTTCACGCTGCTCCTGCCGCACGCCAACCTCTTCTGGACGGCGGTGCTGACCGTGCCCATCGGCCTCATCCTGGCCAGCGCCTTTCCGGCGATCATCGTCTATGCGCAGGAGCTGCTGCCGGGCCGAACCGGCACCGTAGCGGGGCTGTTCTTCGGCTTCGCCTTCGGCATGGGCGGCATCGGCGCCGCGGTCCTCGGCAAGGTCGCCGACTCCTTCGGCATCAACCTGGTGTACGAGATCTGCGCCTTCCTGCCGGTCATCGGCCTGCTCGCGGGCTTCCTGCCGGACGTCGACCACCGCGGGTCCGTGAAGCCGGCGCGGGCCTGAGCCGAAGCGCTCGAGCCTCAGGAGGTCTTGCCGGGCTTCGCGGGAGGCATCAGTACCTCGGCGCTGAGGTGCGTCCCGAGCGTGATCTGGTGCGGAATGCACGTCGACCGGTACTTGATGTTGCGGGTGGAGAACAGCGGCAGGAAGGTCTCCTTGAACTGCTCGATGAGCTCGCACCTGCCCTGCTCGCTGACCGGCGCGTTGCTCGGCATCAACACGACCTCCTGCCAGTGCGCCTGCACCGGAGCGCCGGCGTTCTTGTCCTTGGAAGCCTCGGCCGAGGAGGCCGGCACCAGCACGCGCATCGTCACCGAGACGCCGGGAAAGGGTGACGGAACACCGGACGGCGAGCTGCACGGCACCTCCCGCACCTTGAGGTCCTGCGCACCGAGCTCGGTCAGCATCGATCTGACCTCGTCGCGCAGCCCGTCGCACGAGTAGCGGGTCGTGAAGCCCTGGTAGATGAACTGGACCTTTCTCGGCACCCAGACGGCCGCTACCCCGTCCTGGGCCGCGGCCATGGCCGGCACGGCGGCGAGGAGGGCCGTCGCCGCGGCCGCTGAGGCCAATCGCGAGACGAATTTGAGGAGGCTCATGGCAACCTGCGCTTTCCCGATCTGCTGCAATAGACGCCAACGCGGGAGCGGGGTTCCGCGTTGACCCCGGTCACAGATATTGTTGACGCTGCGCGGGCGGAGGCGGGGCGTACTGGTACATCCAGGTCTCCGTCAGCGGCTGTCCCTCCAGTGACAGATAGAGCCGCAGATCGATGGGCTGCTCGCTGTCGTCGGGCACCAGATCGAACATCGCGCGCCAGCCCCTGATCGGCAACAGGGGCCGTGCCGAGGTGATCTCGACGCGCCCGCGCGAGGCGCTTATGACGGGCACCACCTTCGCGTCCGGACCGAGCATTCCGAGATCGCCGCCCACGAAATCGACCACGAAGCGCCACGAGAAATAGGTGCGCTTGCGGCCGACGACCCCGCCGATGCCGTCGCGCGTCGCATGCACCCGAGCGAGGTGAGAGCTGAACGGATTGCTGCGGCACCAGTACAGGCGGTAGCCGTAGAGGTACTCCCGTCCGGGCACGGTGGCCTCCGCCGGGCTCCAGAACGCCACGATGTTGTCCATGGTCTCGTCGCTGGTCGGGATCTCCACCAGCATGACTCCGCCCTTGCCCCAGGGAGCCTTCGGCTGCACCCAGCAGTCCGGGCGCCTGTTGTAGAAGACTCCGTCGTCCTGGTACTCCGAGAAACGCCGCTCGCGCTGCATCAGCCCGAAGCCGCGCGGGTTCTGGTCGACATAGGTGTTCACGCGCAGCACCCTCGGGTTGACGAGCGGCCGCCAGATCCATTCGCCGCTCCCGGTGTTCATCTGCAGCCCGTCGGAATCGTGGATCTGGGGCCGCCAGTCGTCGTCCACGCGATGATCGTTCTCACCGACCAGGAACATGCTGGTGCAGGGGGCGATGCCGAGGCGTTGGATCTGCTTGCGCGGGTAGAGCGCCGCGTCGACATCCATCACCAGGGTATCGGCGACGTCGATGACGAACCGGTACGCGCCCGCGACGCTCGGCGAGTCGAGCAGCGCGTAGACCGTGAGCCTCGTCGAGCTCTTCGCCGGCTTCTCGAGATAGAACGCCACGAAATCCGGAAACTCCTCCGGCTGCGACATGCCCGTGTCGATCGCGAGACCGCGCTGCGACATGCCGTACTGACCGTCCCCGTCGACGGCGCGGAAGTAGGAGGCGCCCTGAAACACCGCCCGGTCACTGGCCCAGTCGGTGTGGAAGAGCACGTTGAAGCCGGAGAAGCCGAGATCCTTCGGCAGGTCCGCCGGCTTGAGGCCGGAGTTGCTGTAGTCGAACATCGACGGATCGAACAGGATCTCCCGGGCGGCGCCGTTCTCGACGGCGAACATGCGCACGGGCTTGGTGATGCTGAATCCGAGGTGATCGAAGCGGATGCGGAAGAAGAGATCCTCGCCGTACCAGAGAGCCCGGTCGGGCCTGAAGGCGATCGACTCCCACTGATCCCACGTAAGATGCTGGATGGCCGGCGGCAGCGGCTCGTAATGCTGCGCGTACGGCTTGACGGCCATCGAGCGGGCGAGCCCCTTGAGATCGGCATAGCTGAAGGGCTGGGGCTTGCCGGTCAGGGTCACGCCCTTGGGAGGTGTCGCGGGCGCCTTGCGGCGGTTGAATACCCAGGGCCACGGAGCGAAGGCGGCCATGCTGGAGCCGCCTGCGCGCAAAAACCCACGTCGATGCATCACCTGTTCCTCGCTCGTTGTAGTGTGTAGCGCGTCAGCCGGCGGCCGCAGGCCGTCCGGGCCTTCGGAGCGCGCCTCCGGCCTCGGACGGCCCATCGAGCCGCCCACGACACGTCAGCACATAAGACGCCTGAGACGCAGCCTATTTCAGCCCGAGCTTGACCGCCACCCTGCCGGACTCGCCGCGCTGCGCCGCGGCCGCCGTGACGCCGACTCGCCCGGGCTCGACACCGCCGGCCGCGAGGATCGCCGCATGGATCGCCTGTGCGCGGCGCTGGCCGAGCGCCTGCAGGTCGGCGTCGGAGATGCGCATTCTCTTGAGCAACTCCGATTGCATCTCGTGGATGGCGGGCTCGAAGGGCGGCACTTTCCGCGCCGCGGCGGGCAGCGGCGCCTTCGGGCCGAACTCGTTCCGATAGGCCGCCCGCAGCAGGCGAAAGTGCTCCGCGGGAAGCTCGAGCACTTCCGCACCCGCCGTCGGCGTGGCGGGCTGCCGCGGTGGACGGGCCGCTTTGCGGCCGGCTGCCCCACTGCGTGCGAGAGCGAGCAGCTCATCCCGGAGCCGCCGATGCGCGAGCGCCGGCCCGTCGACATCCGGGGCGTACACGGCCGGCACCTCCAACCGCAGCTGCGGCCGCTGCGCGAGCGCCTTCGCGAGCGCCTTCACGCGGCCCTGTGCGGCGGGCAGCAGCGTGGCGCTTCCGGGAGCGAAGTCGATGCGGTCCAGGTCCGGACCGCCGCCGAAGAGCCGTCCCAGCATGGCAAACGGCGCAGTGACCGCCTTCTTCAGCACGTTGAGCAGCGCCTTGCCGATGAGCGGCCCCAGGCTGAAATGCGGGTCGTTGAGGCTGCCGGTCACCGGCAGGCCGAGGCGGATGACGCCGTCGCGATCCTTCAGCAAGGCGACGGCGAGCCGCAGCGGCAGTTTGGTCGCGTGCGGACTCGCCACCTGCTCGCCGAGCTGCAGCTGGTCGATGACGAACCGGTGATCGGCATTGAGCGTGCCGTGCTGCACCTCGTAGTGCAGGTCGGCATCGAGCGTACCGCTCGCGATCCTGTAGCCGGCGAAGCGCACGGCATAGGGGGTCATGCGCGTCAGCTCCAGGCCCCGGAACTTCATCCTGACGTCCGAATAGGTCGAGGCTGAAAGGAGATTCACCACGCCGGCGATGTCGACCGGCGCGTAGCGGTCCACCTTTCCGCGAAGATCCACGGTGGCACGCGAGCTCGGGTCGGACGAGAGGCCCTTGATCGCGCCGTGCAAGTCCTGAATGCCGGTCGCGAAGTTCGGCTGGATGGAGTAATCAGCATAATCGGCCGTGCCGTTGGCGACGCGCACCAGGCCGATGGTCAACGGCATCGATGGATGCGCCGGCCCGGGAAGCGCCTTCGCTTCGGCCGGAGCGGGCTTCGCAGGGGCGCGCTTCGCGGCGGGCGGCTTCGGATGCCAGCCCCGCGGATGCAAGGCCTCCGAGACGTTCAGGATGCGGTCGGGTCCGATGACGACCCGCGCGTACGGCGCCGCCGCAACGATGCGGTCTATGTGCAGGCTCGCGGGACTCGAGACGTACCGCAGGCCCGCGACGCGCAGGCTCTTCCACTTGACGAAGTCCAGCTTGAGGTCATCGTCGACGGTGCGCAGATCGGCGACATCCAGGCGGCCCGCGGCGCCGAGCCGTCCGTCGGCGCGACGGTCGATATCGAGCGTGCCGTTGAGAAAGCCGCTGACCATCGTAAGCGCGGTGTACTTGTCGAGATAAGGTTGCAGGGCCCGCAGATCGACGCGGCTCAGCTGCAATTTCGCGCTCATCGCCTCGGGCTGCAGGCTTCCGTCGCCCGTCAGGGCCAGCCGCCCGGTGCCGTTGATGGCCGATCGCAGTGCGACCCGGATCCTGCTCTGCGGCGAGCTGTCATATCCCGTGATCCGGGCGGATAGCGGTCCGAGCACCAGCCTGGCGGCCGGCTTGACGGCGCGGTCCTCCAGGGACGCGCGCGTGTCCTCGATGCGAATGTCCGGAGCCGCGATGCGCCAGACGGGCGAGTGGTCGTGCGGCGGCGCAGATGCGGTCGCCGCCGTCTGCGCGCCACCTGCGGCATTCGCTGCCGGATTGCGGGCGGCGTGCCCGAGGAGCTCCAACAGGTTGAGCTGCCCGTTCCGATCGAGCCACCCCCTGACATCGGCGTCCGCCAGCGTGATCGCGCCGATCCGGATGGAGTGCTGCTCGAGATCGATGTGGGTCTGATCGAGGGTGAAACGCCCGAGCTCCACGTAATCGGAAGCCGCCTGCCGCGGCCTCACACCGAGCCCGCTCACCTGCGCCTGCGGCACATCGACGGTCATGCCGACGCGGGTGGACGTACCCTGCATCTCACGGTCGATTGCAAACCCGCCCCGGAGCGCGATGGTGCCCCGCGAAACCTCGGCGGGCACGACCGGACCTAGATAGGCCGCCACGGTCCGTGCGCTCAGTCCATCGAGCTCGAGAGTGCCGTGAAGGGAGATCGGCTCGGCGCGGACGGTCCCCGTCCAGTCCAGCCGGCCGCCCTGGCCGATCGTGGCGGCGAGGTGGTAGCTCCCGGGCTTGCTGCCGGCGGTGCTGAAGTCGAGCAGCTCGAACGCGATCGGATCGAGGTCCAGGCGAAACGGCGCGGACCGCGAGTCGTCCTCGTACGTCGCGCTGCCGTCCTCGATCGCGAGCCGGTCGATGAACAGCCTGAAGGGCTTCGCGTTCGCAGGCGGCGCTTGCCCCCGCGCGGGCTGCGCGAAGGGCTTCTCGAGATCCGCCAGGTTGAGCATACCGTCACGGCGCACCACCGCGCTGACATGGGGGCTGTCGAGCACAATGCGGCTCACGCTCGGCGCAAGCCGCGGCACGCTCGAGATGCCCAGAGCGACTTCGAGGCGCCCGAAGGCGATCATCGGCCGCCCATCGGCGTCCGGAAGGGAGAAGTCCCTGACCTCGAGCTTCCACGTGAATGGGTTGAAACGGACTTCCCCGAGCGAAAGCGTCCTGCCGAAATCCCGGGCCGTGAGTCCCGTCAGCTCCGACCGTATCCAGCGCGGAACGAGAAGAAAGCCTGCCGCGGCATACAGCCCGACCAGCAGCGCGAGAATCGTGAGGATGACCAGGTAGCGTCGAACCCGCACTCCGGTCATAGAGGCACCTATCGCGTCAGGTTACGTACGGCGAAATGACCATGCACACGACAGTGACCGACAGCAACGCCGCGGCGATCCGCTGCGCCATCACCGGCGACTTGCGCATGCCACCCTGCACGCCGGCGGCGGCGACGGCGCACAGCGCCCCGATCGTCAGGGCGTTGACCATCGGCCCGCGAGCGCCGCGGATCACGATGCCCCAGAGAGCCGCGCCGGCCC
>DASZYK010000468.1:0-2404 GCA_035545455.1 Steroidobacteraceae bacterium | reverse complement strand
GTCGGCGCTGCCCGATGACCTCTCGTGGACGGTGCCGTACGTGCTGACGGACGGAGAGATCCTGGTTCTCATTGCAGACTTCGCCGCGTCTGCGCGGCATCTCGCGCGCTGCGGCTTCTCGGGCGTGGAGATTTCCGCCGGGCATGGCCATCTGTTCCATCAATTCATGTCGCCCTGGTCGAATCGGCGTCTGGACCGCTGGGGTGGGGATTTCGAGGGGCGGCTGCGCCTCCTGCGCGCGACCCTCGAGGCCATTCGTGCCGAGACTCCGGCCAACTTCCTCCTGGGCTTGAAGTTGCCGGGCGATGACGGCGTTCCCGGCAGCATCGGGCCGCCGGAAGCCCGGCGTATCGCCGCGGCCCTGACGAGCCAGTGCGATGTCGACTACGTGGTCTTCTGCCAGGGGTCGCACGCCCGCACCCTCGACTGGCACATCCCTGACATGCACTGGCCCCGGGCCCCCTGGATGCCCCTCATCCGGGAGCTGCGCCCGTCGGCGAATGGCGTGCCTGTGGCCGCCCTCGGTCTCATCACCGATCCGGCCGAGGCCGACGGAATCATCGCGCGGGGAGAGGCCGAGCTCGTGGCGCTCGGGCGGGCACTGACCGCGGATCCCGCCTGGCCGCTGAAGGCCTCGCAGGGCCGCGAAGGGGAGATCCGCTACTGTGTCTCGTGCAACACCTGCTGGGGCCAGATCGTCGCCGGAGCGCCTCTCGCCTGCGACAACAATCCACGGGTAGCGCGCGCCGACGAGGTCGACTGGCGGCCGGCCAAAGTGACCCGGCCGCGCAAGCTCGTCGTCGTCGGCGCGGGCATTGCCGGGCTCGAAGCGGCCTGGATCGCGGCGGCGCGTGGTCACGAGGTCGTGGTCTTCGGCGCTTCCGCGGACGTCGGCGGCAAGACGCGCCTGCACGCGCTGCTGCCGGGCGGGGAGTCGCTGTCGAGCATCTACGACTATCAGTTCCTGCAGGCGCGCCGCGCGGGCGTGCGCTTCGAGCTCGGCCGGCAGGCAAGCGCTGCGGAAGTGCTCGCCGAGCGTCCGACGCAGGTCGTGCTCGCGACGGGCTCTGACATGAGCTGGCCGTCCGCATTGCCCGAGGAGTGGCACTCGGAGGGCTGGATCTGCGACGTGCGCACGGTGGCGCGCGACCTCGTCAGGCTCACTCAGCCGCAGGGTGGAACGGCAGTGCTCTACGACGCGGACCACACCGAAGGCACGTATGCCGTGGCGCTGCTGTTGCGGCGGCTCTTCGACCGGGTGATCCTGGTGACACCGCGCGAGCGCGTGGCGGTCGATGTTCCCCTGGTGAGCGCGCTCGGGATCTACCGGCGGCTGTGCCAGCGCGGCATCGAGGTCTTGCCGCTGCACGAGCTCTCATCGGAAGGCGATCTGGAGAACGGAGAGATCCGCGTCCGCAACGTGTACACCGGTGCTCACACGGCGATACACGAGACCGCGCTCGTCACATACTCGACCCCTCGGGTGCCGCGGCTCGAGCTCCTGGGCCCGCTGCGGGATCCGGGCCTGGACGTGCGTCAGATCGGCGACTGCCGAGCCCCTCGGACGGTGCTCGCAGCGACGAGCGAGGGGCACGCGGCGGGGGTCGAGTTCACCTGACGTGCCCGCAGTCTGACGTGGTGGACTTAGGATCTACAAAAAATCGAAATTACAATGAGTTGAGCGGTATTTCTCACATTAATATCATGCAGATTGCCGCTGATTCATCCGGCGGCGAGCGCGTCTGAGCAGAGAAGGTTGGCCGGCCGATCCGCCGTCTTGTCGGGGCGGGACGCCAATGGCAATTTTGCGTGTGGTCAGGAGCATTTTTGCCATGAGCGTATTGACTCTCACCCAGCGTCCGCTCGGCGAGCAGATCGAAGCGCTCGATCGGGGGCTGCCCAGCAGCGCGCTGGGCGAAATCGCCGTGACGCCTGGAGAGTACAATCTGATGATCAACCCCCGTCATCCGGGCTGGCAATGGCGCTGGGTGGTGTCGGGCCCGAGAGCATTTGCCTTCGATGCCCGGCTGGCCGAGCTGATGGAGCAATCTCACAAGCCCGGGACTATGGGAATTTAGGAGACTAGTTCCAAGGGAGTCTTTTCCATAGCGGGATTCCAGGCAAGTCCCGCTTTCTCGATGCATCTGTAAATGTACAGACGCTGCAGTTATCAGCCGAAATCCGGTCGCGGCCGCTCGCGGCGGCGAAGGTCTGCCCTCGATGCTGTGCCGAATAGCGGGTAGCGTTTTCCTTGTTGCGGGCATCGCAATTACGCCCTGCACTGCGGGTTCGCAGTTTTCACCTCGAACCGCGCAAAGCGTTCGCCTTCTGCCACCGGTCCGAATTCAGTCGGGGCTGGTGCGCGGCATTGCCGATCACGGCCTAGGGGTCTATCGCGGAGTCC